>DASWCA010000202.1:0-11620 GCA_036390355.1 Acidobacteriaceae bacterium | reverse complement strand
CCGGCGGATGCGTGGAAGAATGCAGTTCGGGGGAGGTTCTATCGTCCGCTGAAGGAGGCGGTGAGCCTGCGGCTGGATGCCGATGTGCTGGCGTGGCTGAAGAAGGATGGGCAGGGGTATCAGACGCGGGTGAACCAGATGTTGCGGGAACGTATGCTGAAGGATTTGGAGGGGCGGTAGGTGGGTGGGGCTTGGGCCCGGATTTTGATGCGATCAACGATTTTTGTTGTGACATGACGGGTTTGCGAGTAGGGTTTGGGTGACTTTCAAATCAGAGTAAAGGTCGACCCATGCGCCGGATTTTCGCGTCTACTCTCATCGTGCTCCTTGCTTCGGGCAATTTTGCCTCCGGTCAGCAGGCTATTGCTCCGGCACCTGCACCTGCTGCTCCTGCTGCCGCATCTGCTGCGGCTCCCGCTCCTGCGGCTTCGACGGGGCCGGACGCTTCGGGCAAGTACATGTTGCGTGATGGGACGGATGTGAGTCTGGCATTCGCGCAGGATTTGAGTTCGAAGACTTCGTCGGAGGGCGATCCGGTGGTGCTGACACTCACGGACGACTTGAAAGTTGGAGACGTGGTGGTAGCAAAGGCCGGGTCGAAGGCTTTCGGTGAGGTGACGAAGGCGGAGAAGTCGGGGATGCTGGGGAAAGCCGGCGAGCTGAATCTGCGGCTGAATTACCTGAAGGTTGGAGACACCAAGATCAAGCTGCGGGGAACCAAGGGAAAAGAGGGCGACAGCGGCGTGACGAGTACGGTTGTTTTGACCGTCCTGTTTGGGCCGATTGGCTTGATCAAACATGGCAAGAATGTGGAGATCAAGCAGGGCCAGGCGCTGCATGCGTATGTCGGGGACGACATCGCGGTGCTTCCGGCTAGCTAGGCGACAGCGGCCCCCACTCATTGCGATGAGGCTGCGATGAATGGGGTACCCAAGACATATTTTTCCCCGCTGCACATCCGCCCACTAATTAGCTTGCTTGATTTCAAAAGCAGCAACGTCTCCGCGGAACGGGACGACGATTGCAGGGACTGACGCTGCAGGTTTTCTTGCGGCGGGGGCGGGATCTTCAAAATCGAGTTTCTGTTGCTTGGGCCGAGTGCTAATGAGTACTTGCGCGGTCGGAACAACCTCTGACGCGGGAGCGCAGTGTGCTTCTTGATCGTCAAAGAAAATGTGTGGCGCGAAGGCTTTGAGAACCGGTGCTTTGGAAGCTCCTCCCATGAAGAATACTTCGTCTATCCTAACTCCCCAGTCCCGGAGCGTACGAATGACACGTTCGTCCGCTGGCGCGTTACGCGCAGTAATCAACGCCGTTCTGACTAGAGATTTGTTGAGTGGTTCGCTTTGGCTTTGAATATCTGCGAGCTTCCTAAGTAGATTCGCGAATGGCCCGTCTGGAAGGGGAAGCGCGGCCTTTTCCTTCTCGTGGGCAAGGAATTTCTCAATTCCTTGCGCCTTGTATACCTGCTCGGACTCGTCGGAGAAGATTACGGCGTCACCGTCGAAGGCAATTCTCAAGCCATCGACAGGCACGCTATCGTCTTGATGGTAGGGATAGATGAGACCCGCCGCGAAACCCGCATTGCTGGCGGCCTGAACGTCCGCTTTGGATGCGGATAGAAAAAGATCCACACTGAATGCCCCGAGGTAGGGCGCAAGTGGCGCTCCGCTAGTGTAAGCGCCTCGGATAATATCGAGGTTGTAGTGCTGAATCGACTTCGAAATACGGATGCTCGTCTCGGCATTGTTCTTCGACATCACAACAACGACGATCTTTTGCGCAAGTTTCGTTTGAGTATTCAGATTCAACAGGCCTTCAACAAGCTGAAATCCTGTACCCGGTTGCAATATATCGAGTTCATGGGCGATTTGATAATTCGTGTATGCGGCGAGCCCTTCCGTTTCGAAGATGTCATTCTCTCCGGTCAAGTCGAAAAGCGCCCGGGACGAGATGCCTACAACAAAGCATTCACTTAGGTCGACGCCCATATTTCCTACTTTCCGTTCATTACTTTTTATTGCAACAGCGTGCCATTTTCGGGTTGGACTTTGGCGTCTTCCGGTGGGATGACTACGGCGGCGGCTACCTTATCGTCGGCGTCGAGGTTCAGCAGCTTCACCCCAGAAGTACTCCGCCCCGCAGACCGGATCGTCTTCGTATCAATCCGGATGATCTTCCCGAACTGGCTGATGAGCATCATCTCGGTCGTGTCGTCCACAAGATTGATCGCCGACACCTTCCCAATCTTCGGTGTGGTCTTCATCGAGATGACGCCCTTGCCGCCGCGCGACTGCAGCCTGTACGCATCGACATCCGTGCGCTTGCCGAAACCGTTCTCGCTGACCGTAAGAATGAGGCATGGCGTTAGCCCGAGCTGCTTGTCGAGCTTATCCAGCTTCGCCTGCGCCGCATCGGAAATGGTCGGCGCGGCAACTTCGCCGGGCTCTGCCAATTCGAGCGGCTGTGCCGAAGCCGAATCCGCCGCCTCATCGATCGCGTCCTTCACATGCGAAGTCAGTCCGGCAGCGGCAGCGCGTTCCAGCCGCTGCTTATTCCGCGCTTCGTTCGACGGAGTCACCGCCGCCCCAATCAGGTAGTCGCCCTTGCGCAGGTTGATGCCGCGGTTGCCGGTCGCCGGACGCCCCATCGGCCGCAGGTCCTGCTCGTTGAAGCGAATCGCCATGCCGTCGTGCGTGGCCAGGAAGATGATCTGCTGGCCATCGGTGATGCGGGCGATGATCAGCTCGTCATCCTTCTCGATATTGATCGCAATAATGCCGCGCGACATCACATTCGAAAAGTCCTTCAGCGCAGTCTTCTTCACCGTGCCATTGCGCGTGGCGAAGAGAACGTACTTGTCGGCTTCTTCGAGATCCTTGACGGGCAGAATGGTCACAACTTTCTCGCCGGGCTGGAGATCGATCAGCGAGGCCATCGCCTTGCCCTTACCGGCCGCGCCTACATCGGGCACTTCGTAAATCTTCACCCAGTAGACTCGCCCCGTATTCGTGAAGCAGAGCAGGTACGCGTGCGTGGAGTCGATAATGAGCTGCGCGACAAAATCCTCTTCGCGAGTCTTCATGCCCAGCCGCCCGGTCCCTCCGCGCCGCTGCTGCCGATAGATGGAGATAGGCGTCCGCTTCAGGTAACCGGTATTTGTAACAGTAACCGCTACTTGTTCGTCGGCGATCAGATCTTCAAGCCCAAGCTCAGCGGTCTCGTCGAGAATCGTCGTCCGGCGTGCATCGCCGTACTTGTCGCGAATCTCCGTCAGCTCCTTCACGATCACTTTGCGCAGCTTGGCCTGCGACGCGAGGATCGACTCGTACTCCGCGATGTTGTCGCGGATCTGCCGCAGCTCGTTCAGCGTCTCGTCAATCGAGAGCTGCGTCAGGCGATAGAGTTGCAGTTCGAGAATCGCGTCGATCTGCTTCAGCGACAGAATCAGCGTGGCGCCACCCGCAGCATTGGTGGGCAGGAAAGTTGTATCCACCGCATACTTCGCCGGGTCGAGCGTCACGCCGCGCAATTCCGTGCCGCGCAGATTGATCGTCTTCCCGGAGAAGAACTGGAACAGGCGCTCGCGCGCTTCAGAACGGCTGCCGGACTGCCGGATAATGCGAATCACCTGGTCCAGATGGTCGAGCGCAATCTGGTAGCCGAGCAGGATGTGTTCGCGGTCGCGCGCCTTCGCCAGCAGGAAAGCGGTCCGGCGGCGGACGATCTCCATCCGGTGATCGAGGAACGCACGAATCGCCTGGTCGAGCGAGAGTTCCTTCGGCTGATTGTTATGCACCGCCAGAAAGATCATCGAGAAGGATTCCTGCATCTGCGTGTGCTTGTGCAGTTGGTTGAGCACGATCTGGTGCTCGGCCCCGCGCTTCAGTCCAATGACGATACGCATGCCGTCGCGGTCGGACTCGTCGCGGAATTCATCGCGCGCAATATCGGTGATCGTCCCGTCATTAACAAGCTCGGCGATGCGCTCAATGAGCTTCGCTTTATTGACCTGATACGGAATCTCGGTGACGATGATCGCCTGCCGTCCACCGGAGATGTTCTCGATCGAGCACTTGGCGCGCATCAGGAACCGCCCGCGACCGGTCTTGTACGCGTTCGCAATCGTGGTCTTGCCAAAGATGAATCCGCCAGTCGGAAAGTCAGGACCCTTGACGTGCTCGAGGCACAATTCCAGATCAGACCGCGTCTCGTCCTTCGCGCGATCAACCAGCGAAATACACGCGTTGATGACCTCAGTCAGATTATGTGGCGGAATGTTAGTCGCCATGCCAACAGCGATGCCGGAGCTTCCGTTAACAAGTAGGTTAGGCAACCGCGCGGGCAGCACGGTGGGCTCAAGCGAGGACTCGTCGTAGTTGGGCGCGAAATCGACCGTATCGGAGTCGATGTCGGCCAGCATCTCGCCGGCCAGCCGCGTCAGCCGCGACTCGGTGTAACGCATCGCCGCGGGGGAGTCACCATCGACTGAGCCGAAGTTTCCCTGGCCGTCGATCATCGGGTAGCGTAGCGAAAAAGGCTGCGCCAGGCGCACCATCGTGTCGTAAATAGCGGAATCGCCGTGCGGATGGTAGTTGCCCATCACATGGCCGACAACCTTGGCGGATTTCGTGTACTTCTTGTTGAACTGAAGCCCCATCTCCTGCATGCCATACAGAATGCGGCGATGAACGGGCTTCAATCCGTCGCGGACATCGGGCAGCGCACGGCCAATAATCACCGACATCGAGTAGTCGAGATAGCTGCGGCGCATCTCGTCTTCAATGTTCACCGGAAGCATGAACGCGGCGCCGCGGCCCTGCACATTGTTCCCGCCGGGAGGTCCATCGGGGGGCGATCCGGCAGGCGGAGGATTGTTGGAGTTTGCGTCCTGCGGGGAGGGAATTTCGGGGTTTTTAGGGTCTTCTGGGAAGAGATTGTCAGCCATGATTTATATACCGATTATAGGCTTTTTTGTGCAACTTTTGGGGCTCCCGCCAAAGCGGTCAGGCAGCCCGCAAACCCCGGTCCCGGCATCTAATCCTTAGCCGAAAGGAGTTCCTATGCGTACGCCAAAACAAATCGGCACGGCCCTCCTCCTCACACCCATTTTTCTCCTCACCACGTTTCCCGCAAACGCTCAATATGATCGCCGCGACGACCGCCGCGACGATCGCCGCGTCCAGCAGAACTACTACAACGGAATGCGCGACGGCGGACGAGGCGGCGAGTACGACCGCGGCCCCCGCGACCACTACCGCGAAGGCTACGACGACCGCTATCACCATCAGGGCGGAATAGGCCCCGGCAAAGGCGCAGCCATCGGCGGAGCCAGCGGAGCCGTCCTCGGCGCAGTCTTCGGCGGAAGCCTGAAAGGCGCAGTCATCGGCGGAGCCGCCGGAGCAGGCATCGGAGCCGTCCTCGGCCAGGCCAACCAGGACAACCGCCGAGATAACTACCGCCACTAAAATCGCTTCGTTCAGTCGCAGCCGCACCCAATTCGCGCTGCAAGGAAAGGATCAATCGCCATGACACTCCAGGCCTTCCGAACCACCGCCCTCTCGCTCTCCGTAGCCGCTGCCCTCTCGCTTGCAGCGGCATCCGCCCCCGCCCAGCAGAATCCCTACCCGGCGCAGCAGCCGAACCCATACCCCAACAGCGCCCAGCAGCCGGCCACCTATCCCGCACAGCAACCCAACGCATATCCCCGCCCCGGCCAGCAGCAGAATGACCGTGACCGGGATCGCGATCGCCGCAACGATCAAGCCGAAGGCCCGCACAACTGGACCACCGACCAGATCGTCACCGCCACTGTCCACCAGGCGTGGGTCCTCAGCAACCGGAACGAGGCCAGTTTCTTCGAGATCGTAAAGGAACTCGCCGAAATCTCAGCCCACAACCGCAACCTCATCCTCCCCGACGATCCCGCCGCCGGCCGCCGTGCCGGAGAGTACATCAAGGAGCAGGCCCGTGCCGACCACGACCAACTCCTCTATGACATCGTAGATAAGTCCGTCCGCATGACCGGCAAGCCCGCCAGCCCGGAATCCGCGAACGCCAGATAGTGTCCGTCTGACCAGACCTGTGGCCCACTCATGATCATGGCCCGTATTTCTCTATCACCCCAAATGTCCGTGCCCCATTCATCGCAGCTTTATCGCGATGAGTGGGTCTACCGACACCGTCTGGCCAGGCTGTGGCCCACTCATGATCCAAGGCCTGCTCCCCTCTACCACCCCAAGTGTCCGTGCCCCATTCATCGCGGCCTTATCGCGATGAGTGGGTCTACCGACACCGTCCATCGCCTGTTTCCCCAGGCGTCCGTGCGGGGCGCACCACATCTCGAGCCTGAGATGTGGGATCTCTCGCGTGCGGCAGTCACCCCTTCTGCTCTGAAGAATCCCCGCATTTCGCTCCTGCGATCGCAATCTCTACTTCGGTGCACGCAATCTGCGTAACCCGCTTACGATAGCTCTCCACATCGAGCACCCACATCGTCCGCCCATCCGCCGCCGTCTCCAGCAATTCGAACCCCATGCGCGCGTAGTGCTCCCGCACCATCGCATTCTTCGCTGTCGGAATGTATTCGCCGAAGATCCGCCGCATCCCCCGAGCCTTCGCCTGCCCCACCAGCAGGTTCATCATCGCCTCTTCCACCTGCCGCCCCAGCACCCTGCAACTCATCAGCCACGTATCGATCACCAGGTCGTCAGCGGATGCCCTCAACATTCCGCTTCCCCCCGCAGGCCCGGCGACGATTACCCCAATCATCCCGTTGTCGCCGTAGATATCCCTCAGCCGGAACTGCATCGTCATCGCGGAACCATCCTCCATCAGCCGCATCACCTCAGGCTCCGTCCGGCGCCGCGTCGTCAGATTGAACTGATTCGTCTTGTTGATGAGTTGCACAATCCGCCCGCGTCCCGCCGCATCGAAAGCGCCCCACCCCAACTCCATCCGCAGCCCCGCCAGATACCCAGCCAGGTCCGTCCCCGCACCTGCGCCACCCTCAGCCGCGGCTCTCGCAGCCTCCCTCTTCGCGTTCGCCGCATACTGCGCTGCCCGCTCGCGATCTTCGGAAGTCACGCCAATGACCTCGAAATATCCCGCCGCGGCCAGCACGCGGACGAACTCCGCCGGATCCTCCGGCATCTCGGGCACAGCGACCATCGGCAGTTCCTTCCGCACCAGCCCGCGCTCCGCCGGATTGTCGTCGACGAACACCAGCGACTCCAACCCAAGCTTCAGCGTCCGCGAAATCCTCCGCAGATTCGCAGCCTTGTCCTCCCAGTTCGCCACAAAGCACGCGATATCGCCGCACCGCAGCACCATCTCCGGATGCCGCTCGAACGGCAGCAGCGCATTCGCCTCATCGTTCTTCGAGCACACCGCGAGCACCACGCCGCGCTCCATCAACCCCTTCACATAGCGCTGAAATTCCAGATGCGCTTCGCCGGCCGCGCTTCCCTGCCCCAGCTCGATCCCCTCCAGCCCATCGTCGCCAATCCCCCCGCCCCACAGCGTCTGGTCCAGATCGAGCACCAGGCACTTCCTGCTCTGGCCAACCAGCGCCCCCACCACCCGCGCCACCTGTTCGCCATACACCGGCGACATCGCGGGATGAACCTCCTGCTTCGCTCGATGCCACAGCCCCGCCTCATGCCATCGCCGAACGCCATCCTCCCGCGCAAACACATCCAGCGCCAGAACCGACACGCCCTCCGCGTCCGCCGCGCCCCGCAGTCCCGCATTAATTTCCTCGACCAAAGCAACCGGCGATCCCGCCAGTCGATGCTCCTGATTCCCCAGCAGCGGCGCGAACACAGGCAACACCGCCTGCTGCACCACCGAGCACGCAAACGCCTGCTTCGCCATTCGCCAGCAAGCCAGCATGATCTCCAACGCCTTGCCGGCGCTCCCCATCGCCACCAGATGCCGGGCATCAAGCGCCAGCAGTACCACCGTGGGCGCGAATGCATGCAGCCCCGAACCCGCATCCGCAAGCTCCTGCCGGTACATTCCGTAGGGCGGCTCGTACACCTCGATCAGTAGATTGCGTCGCAACCCCGCCACTCGAATCCCGGGAACAAGATGCGTCAGCGTCGACGATCCCAGAAGCGCCAGCCGCACCGGCACAAATCCAGCCGTACCCGTGCCCCCATGCTCCGCATGCCTCTGGATATGCCCCTGAACGGCGCGATCCAGCTTCACCGTCCGCGCAAAATCCATCCTGCTATCGGCCAGCAGACGGTAAAGTTTCAGCGCCTCGTGAAGCTCCAGTAACTTCGCCTCATCCAGCGCTCGCTGCCAGTCCGCCCGCTCCGGCAGCCAGTCCAAATCTGAGTCCAACGCACGTGCCTCCGGAAGGCTATACCCGGCCCCAGCCACACAATGCCTTCCAGCCGAGACTAAGTCGAACCGCCCACCCCGTCAATCATCCAGGCTCAGAATCGGGTGCCCCATGTCTCGCTTCTGAGACATGGGTTCACGCCGGGACCCATCCTTCGCAGTCCCATTGCGATGGTTGGCTTGCCTTTTCCCGGATCCCTTACTGAACCGCCTGATCCTCCGGCATCACCGCCCCCGCCTTCACCCAGTGCTCGATCACTGCAATATCCGCATCGCTGATCTTCGGGCTCTTCGGAGGCATCGGCATCGGATCGTCCGCCGGCCCCTCGTGCCGGACCAGCTTCACCAGCAGGCTCTTCGACGGATCGCCCGGCACAACCACCACGCCATCGCGTCCGCCCTTCAGCGTCGATGCCTTGGTCATAAGGCTCAGCCCGCCCTTGTGATTCATGTCGAAGTGGCACTTGCCGCAATTTGTCTGCAGAATCGGCCTCACCTTCTCGGTGTAATACGCAGGCTTATCCGCTCCATCCTCCGCCGCCACGCCGCGCAATCCAAACCCAGCCATAACCGCCACTGCCACTACACCAATTCCTGCAAGAATTCGACGCACCCATCCTCCTCGAAGAACACTCTGCCCCCGCGCAGGCATTACCCGGCGGGGAAAATCCCCGTTTTGCCTACCAGCACGAGTTTCCTCATGCCATAAGCGCTGCATTTTCGACGCGGTTCGCAGGCTAACGAAAGCCTCGCGCCCCAACTCAACCCATCCCGCGCCGTTTTTCTCTACCCTAACCGATAAGCGAACACCGCATTAACCCATCGGTACACAGAATCAGCTTGGTCACTTACCCCATGTCTACGTTGCAGGTAGGGTAAAAGTTGCTCTGGTGCCTCCGCACCTCCAAAAAATAGCATGCACCCTAAAGCCGCCTCTGCTGCCGCGATGGCACTGGCCTGGACGCTCCTCATCCCGGCTCCCCTGATGGCGAAGCCGACGAGAACGATCCCCCGCGCCACCGCCTCCAGGCAGATCGTCGACCAGCCGGCCCGGCACTCGTCCCGCGAGCGAGACTCCCACGGTCGCGCCGCCGCCCGCCGGACCACAAACACGGCCGCAAACACCCACTCCCGAACCCGCTCCAACTCCGCGCGCCATTCCACAACGCAATCAGCATCGCCGAAGCATACCCGCTCCATCGCCCAGGAGCGCACACTGGCCGCCCGTGCTGCCATCGCCACCGCCGGCCGTGGCCCTCGCACGCGCCGTAAGCAGCGCTCCACCCTCGCCGAAAATCGCGCGCCGCGCCACCTCGCCGACACCGCATCCGACAATCTCGACACCCCGGCCAGCCTCCGCCCTCTGAAGTCCATCGAAGAAGAGGCGTCCACACCCCAGGTTCTGCCGTCTCTCCGCGTCTCCTCGCTCTACGACAGCCGCGGCCGACTCGTCGTCCCCAAACCCCTCTACGGCTCGCGCGAAATCCTGCTCCACCAGAACGAAATGGCCGACCGTGACGGTCTCGACCGCGTCCGTGACGACGCCGACCTGCTCGATCTCCGCCGCGAGAAAAAGCTCGTAGCCCTCCCCGGCAACGAGACTCTGCGCGTCGACGACCGTCTCCCCGAAAACCGCCGTTTCTCCCGCCCCTGGACCGCGGCCTTCCTCAGCGTCCTCGCCCGCGACTACTACGTCAGCTTTCACCAGCCGCTCCAGGTCAACTCCGCGGTCCGCACCGTCGAGTTCCAGCAGCGCCTGCTCCACAGCAACGGCAACGCCGCCCCTTCGACTGGAGACTCAGCCTCCCCGCACCTCACCGGGCAAGCCATCGACATCGCCAAGCACGGCCTTTCGCTCACCCAGATTGCATGGATGCGAGCCTACCTCCAACCCTTCATCCGCCAGGGCAAGATCGACGTCGAAGAGGAATTCCAGCAGGCCTGCTTCCACATCAGCGTCTACAAAAACTACCTTCCCGTCACGCCACCTCAGACCAGCATCGCCACCGCCCGCCAACTTCCCGAGTAGCAGCGGACTTTACATCGAAAAATCCCTTGCCTGAAAGATCCCGTGTCTTGCCTGAAAAATCCCTTGTCTTGCCTGGAACGGAAGGGCACGGGTTTACCCGTGCCATACGTGGCCTAAACTCAAAGGGGCTTTTAGCCCCGGGCCTTTCCTCTCCCCGCGCCGATTCAAATTTCAATACCTCCCCTAAATACGTAGTGACCTTAAGCTCCGCTGCCAATAGGATCGAAGCATGGCGACTGAATCGTTGGTACGTATGCAGCAGCCTGCCACAGAGGCCGCCGTTATGCGTCACGTCGCGCTGATCTACAATCCGGCTTCCGGACAACGTCCCGAACAGCGGGCCGCGCGCATCGCCAGCGTAGTCGCTGTCCTGCAAAATGCGGGCATCGACGTCAAGGTCATTGCCACCGAATCGCCCGAAAGCGCCGGAGCCCAGGCACAACAGGCCGTCCGCGATGGATGCGACACCATCCTCGCCTGCGGCGGCGACGGAACTGTTCATGAAGTGCTGCAAAATCTCGTGGGCGAATCGGCGGCGCTGGGCGTCATCCCCATGGGAACGGCGAATGCTCTCGCGGCCGACCTCGGAGTGCCGCGCTCCCCCAAGAAAGCGGCCGAGATGCTGCTCACTGCCAAGCCCCTGCGCGTCTCCGTGGGCCGCGTCTTCTATCGCTCCCTCGATGGCGCCTCGCGCTCGCGCTATTTCATCGTTGCCGCCGGCATCGGCGCCGACGGCCTCTTCTTCTCACGACTCGATTCGCGCCTCAAACAGCGCCTCGGCTACCTCGCCTACCTCATTGAGGCGTTTCGCCTCTGGGGTTCCTACACCTTCCCTCCGTTCGCCGCATCGTTGCTGGAAACCGGCAACGCCACACCGCGCACGGAAAACGTCTCGCAACTGCTCGCCGTGCGCATCAGCAACTTCGGCGGCCTGGTCCACAAGCTGGTTCCCGGCGCAGCCATCCACAACGACAATCTCCACGTCATCGCCTTCAAGACCCGCAGCCGGCTCCGCTACCTGCGATTCATGCTGGCCGTGATGCTCCGCAACCACAGCTACTCTCCGGCCATCGAACTCGTCGACTGCGCCACCGTAGAGTGCCACGACCTCGAAGGCAACGCCGCACCCACCTATGTCGAGGCCGACGGAGAGTTGCTCGGCACCCTGCCCGTCCGCATCGAAGTCGTCCCGCAGGCCCTCACCGTCCTCATCCCTTCCAAAGCCTACGCCCGCGCCACCCA
>DASWCA010000201.1:0-6599 GCA_036390355.1 Acidobacteriaceae bacterium | reverse complement strand
GACTCCGCGGATCTTTTCCGCCAGCATCGCGCTCGAAACCTCGGCATTCTTGATGGCGAATGTTCCGCCAAACCCGCAGCACTGTTCGAGATTCTCGATCTCAACCAGGTCGATGCCGCGCACCGCGCGCAGCAGCCGCATCGGTCCGTCGCCAATATGCAGGCTGCGCAGCCCATGACAGCTTGCGTGATACGTCACGCGATGCGGATAGTACGCTCCGACATCCTCCAGCCCAAGCTTCTGCGTGAGAAACTCCGAGAACTCCCAGACCTTCGGAAGCAGCCTTGCCACTTCGGCCTTGAGCTTCTCGTCCTTCAGGCGCTCCGCCATAATCGGATAGTGGTCGCGCATCATCGCGATGCAACTGGTGGAAGGACTCACGACCGCTTCCGAGTCCCTGAACTGGTCGACAAAGCGCCCCAGCAGCGGCAGTGCCTCCTCTTGATAACCTGTGTTCCAATGCATCTGCCCGCAGCACGTCTGCCCTGCCGGAAAATCTACTGTATGTCCCAGCCGCTCCAGGACCCGCACAACTGCTTTACCTGTTTCCGGAAATAACGTGTCGTTATAACAAGTGATAAACAGCGAAACTCGCAAACCCGTTCCCCGCTTCCTCGAATCCAGCCGCGCTTTTTCGCGGTCTCAATGCGTTCGATGGCGTCCAACCGCCTGACCGGCGGTGTCCTTTGCCCTCGCATCCACATTAGTCCAATAGACAATTGATTTCCACAATAGAAACCACTCAGGTACGATTGGTACGCGTTTCAGTCTTCATCTTTTCTAGCGAGGCATCTTGGGACCGAATCCATTTCTAGGCGTCATCTTCCACTGGATTGGGGGCTTCTGCTCAGCCACCAACTTCATTCCATTTCGCGGCATCAAGCGTTGGTCGTGGGAGATTTACTGGCTGATCCAGGGCTTCGCCGCATGGATCATCGCGCCCTCGGTGCTCGCCAGCATCTTCGTGCCGAACGCCTTCGGAATCCTGCACGCCGCCTACGCCAGCAACCCGCGTGACGTCCAGTTCGCCTTCCTCTTCGGCGTCCTCTGGGGTGTCGGCGGAATCACCTTTGGCCTGGCCA
This sequence comes from Acidobacteriaceae bacterium, assembly GCA_036390355.1. Lineage (GTDB taxonomy): Bacteria > Acidobacteriota > Terriglobia > Terriglobales > Acidobacteriaceae > Edaphobacter. Next base: position 5,517 of record DASWCA010000201.1, on the reverse strand, counting down.
TCCGTTACCTGGGGATCGCGCTGGGATACGCCATCGCGCTGGGACTATGCGCTTTCTTTGGAACGCTGGTTCCGCCGGTCTACCATCGCCAGATCGGCACCCTTGCCCATCAGACTTCGGGGCAAATCATTCTGCTTGGCGTTGTCGTCTGCGTCATTGGCGTCGCTGTCAATGGGGCAGCCGGTTACTCCAAGGAGCAAGAGATCACTCCGGAAGAGAAGGCCGAAGCCGGAGAGCGCGACTATAACTTCCCCAAAGGAATCGCGATCGCGATCCTCGCGGGCTTTATGAGCTCCTTTTTCGCCTTCGGACTGGACGCGGGCAAGCCCATCGCCGCGCTGGCCAAGGCCCAACTGCTCGCCACCGGCCGCCTGGATCTCTGGGCGAACCTGCCTGTGCTGATCGTCGTACTCTGGGGCGGGTTCTTCACCAACTTCATCTGGTCATCGATCCTTATCTTCCAGAACGGCTCGGTCCGCCAGTTCGCCGGCGAGCCCGGAATCAACCCTATGCGGGCCGCCGCGACCTCGGGCGACACTCTGGTCGACTTCGACCCGCTGGACGCCTCCACCTACGATCGCCTGGCCCCGAAAACCCTCTTCGCCAACTACATCTTCGCCGCGATGGCCGGGGTGATCTGGTACTTCCAGTTCTTCTTCTACTCCATGGGCCAGACCAAGATGGGCAAGTACGACTTCTCCTCATGGACCCTGCACATGGCATCGATCATCATCTTCGCCACGCTCTGGGGCCTGGTGCTGAAGGAGTGGCACGGCACCAGCATGCGGACCAAAGTGCTGGTTACCTGCGGCCTGCTGCTGCTCGTCGGATCGACCGTGGTCGTCGGATACGGCAACTACATCCACGCCGTCTTCGGGACGTAGGAGTTCGCAGCTTCTGGGAGGATTGCATGCGGGCGAAATCGATTGTCGTGTCCTTCGCGGTTGCGTTGGTTGCGGCGTTGCCTGCGATTGGCCAGTCCACGCAGGGGGAGCCGATTGCGGCGCCTGCTCCTTCCGCTAAGTTTCCCGCGGTCTGGTATCAGGACAACCGGAAACCGAATGACGCCTGGCCCTCTACCCAGGCTCCGATCGCGGGCGCGCCGTACTCGGCGACCATGGTCACGACGTACGCCGATCCGCCGGAATATCATGGACCCACCCTAACTCAGCGGGCCGGCTGGTATCGCGACAGTGCGGGCCGGACGCGAACCGAAGAAGCAAATGGCCTGGTGTCAATTGGAAACGCAAGCGCTGGCCCGACCACTAAGACCGTCGAGGTCCACGACGTCGTGACCCACTGCATGTTTCGATGGAGCGAGCCTTGGAGCAGCCCGGGAGAACCGATCGCCGCAGTCTCCTGCTCGCAAGAAATGTACTTTTCGCCATGGGACACTTCCGGGGGCGTGAAGTCCCAGACTGCCAGCGAGTCCACCCAGTTCAGTCGCACGACCAAGAACCAGCCGCTGGGACATAAGACAATCGACGGCGTCGACTGCCTGGGCATGCGTTCCACGTTGACAACGACCTTGCCCGCTAAGGAAGGAACACAGCAGCCAGAGATGATGGTGATCGAGCGGTGGTGGTCACCGCAACTGAACGTGGAGGTCTGGTTCGGCCCGGTGCCGCCGCAACCCGGTCTTCCGACGTTCGAACTCAAGGATATCCACGCCGGCGCGCCGGATCCTATCCTGTTTTATCCGCCGTCGAACTACAAGATCGTCCATCAGGTCGACACCTTCCACTAAACAGCAAAGGCGCGCGGGTATCTTCCCGGCTACCTAGTAGCGTCATATTCACACGTCTGTTTCATAACTGCGTCACAATAGAAGCCGACGTGTGATTCGCCAGGGAGGCGAAGCGATGCCGCGCATCAATTTTCATCAGCAACTCGCTGCGCTGAAGGACAAGCTGCTCGCAATGGCGGCGCTGTCGCAACAGGCGCTGGAGTTCTCGGTCGAGGCTTATCTCGCGCGCGACATGGCGTTGTGCGACCACGTGCTCGAGATCGAACAGGCGATCAACGCCGCCGAGACCATGGTGGACGAGATGGCCTATGAGCTTCTGGCCAAGGAGCAGCCCATGGCCATCGACCTGCGTTTCATCCTGTCGGTCATCAAGATCAACGGCGACCTGGAGAGGATCGGCGATCAGTCCGCCAACATCGCCGAGCGCGCGCAACTGCTGAAGGACACACCGGAGATTTCGCTCCCGATCGACATTCAGGCCATGGGCGAGGAGGCCGGCGTGATGATCCGCACGGCGATCCAGGCGCTTCTGGAGGCGGACGCAAAGATGGCCGAAAGCGTGCTCATGATGGACGACGACGTCGACGACATGAACAAGGCCGTCCAGGCGGAGTTAGTCGAAGTCATGCAACAACATCCCGAAGTCAGCGTGCAGGCCCTGAACGCGCTTTTGATCTCGCGGAACCTGGAGCGCGCCGCCGATCATGCGACGAATATCGCCGAGGACGTGATCTTCTGGCTGCGGGGTTCCGACGTGCGGCACAAGATGTCGCTGGCGGAGGCGGACTGACCTTTGCCTTTGGCTGACCGCAGATCGTGTTTGACGCGAGGTCGCGGTGCGATTAAGCTTAAGCAATGAGGATGTGCGGCCAGTTCGCGTGCTGTTGCACCTGTTGTTGCGGCGTCGCGCGCCGTCGCCGCTGTCCCGCCTCGTAGAATCAGCAAAATACGAAGCATGCGGACAAGCCGCTCGAGCGCCCACGAATTGCAGTGGGCGATTTTTATTTGAGCGAGCCACTTCGACAGCTCATTTCGTCGATATCATCCAGTCAATTTCAGCCGTAAACGATAAGGACTTTCCAGGAATCTATGAGCGATATCGCCACAACGCCGGCACCAGCCACACCTCCCGCGCCAAAGGAAACCAAGGCGCAAAAGTCTGAGCGGTTGAAGATCGCCAAGAACCCGTGGGAGGGATTGGACGAAATTCGCCAATTCGCTCGCGAGGGCCGCGGATCGGTTCCGCCGGAGTGGGCGGAGTTCTACTTCAAGTGGTGGGGCGTGTACACCCAGGGCGATGGCATCGGCGTAACCGGCGGCAAAGATGGAGTGGGCAAAGCGACCGAGTACTTCATGATGCGAATCGGCCTGCCGAACGGGTTGCTGACCTCGCGTCAGTTACGCGTGATCGGCGACCTGACAAAAAAATACGCGCGTAACCTCGCCGACATCACCACGCGGCAGAATATTCAACTGCACTGGCTGACCATCGAGTCGCTACCGGAGGTCGTGGACGCGCTGACAGAGGTCGGGCTCAGTCCAAAGGGCGCCTGCGGCGACGTGCTGCGCAATGTCACCGGTTGCCCGATCGCAGGGCTCGACGGGCACGAACTGATCGACGCTAGTCCGCTTGCGGTCGAGGTGGCGCACAAGCTTACGGCGAATCCGGAGTTCTACAACCTGCCGCGCAAGTTCAAGGTTACGATTACGGGCTGTCCGCTGTGGTGTTCTTATCCCGAGATCAACGATGTCGCGCTGACTGCGATCAAGCGCGAGGTCAATGGCCTGGAAGAGATCGGCTACACGCTCCGTGTTGGCGGAGGGCTTTCGACGGAGCCGCACATCGGCGTGCGGATTCCGGCGTTCATTCCGCAGGATAAGGCGTTCGCGGTCGTTGAGGCGGTGATGCGCATCTTCAAGGAGCAGGTGGAGCTGCGCGAGAACCGCACACGCGCGCGCATCAAGTACCTCTTCATGCGTCACGGCTGGACCGCGGAGACAATGCTGGAGGCGATCGAAGCGAAGCTCGGAACCAAGCTCGATCCGTCGCCGGTTTCCGAGGATGCGGTTCCCGACGACGTCTATCGGGACCATGTTGGCGTGACGCCACAGCGGCAGCAGGGACTTTCGGCCGTCGGTGCGAGCGTGATGGGCGGAAGGCTTTCCGGCGATCAGCTGATTGAGTTGGCCGATCTCGCGGAGCAGTTCGGCGATGGGCACCTGAGCGCGACGATCATGCAGAATATCGTGCTGGTCAACGTGCCGAATGCGCGGACGCGCGATCTTGTGCACGCTCTCGACGGAATGGGCCTCAAGGTTGAGTCGTCGCCTTTCTGGCGCGGCGCGATTGCCTGCACCGGGACCGAGTTTTGCAAGCTGGCCATCGCCGAAACCAAGGCGTTTTCGAAGTGGCTCACCAGCGAGATGGAAGAGCGGCTGCCGGGCTTCGATCAGCAGATCAAGCTGCACGTGACCGGCTGCACCAACTCCTGCGGGCAGGCGTGGATCGCGGACATCGGGCTCGAAGGCAAGAAGATCAAGAAGGACGGAGCGATGGTCGATGCCTTCTACTTCTGCGTCGGCGGCGCGGTCGGCAAGTACGCGGGCATCGCTCGCCAGATCGGCTATCGCGCTGCGGCAGAAGACTGCCCGGAGGCGATCGAGCGGCTGCTACGGGCGTACCTTGCGGCTCGCAACCCCGGCGAGGACCTGCGCGCCTACTTCGCCCGCACCGACGACGAAAGCCTCCGCGCCCAACTCGCCGGCACCTTCGTCCCCGCCGTCGAGCGCGATCCTGCGCCGGTCGGCGCGGGACGGTTCGCGCCGGGAGAGTAGCCGGCCATGTCACTCTTTCCGATCTTCCTCAAACTCACCGGACGCCCCTGCATCGTCATCGGCGCGGGAAATCTTGCTGAGTCGAAGATCGAATCCCTGCAAGCCGCCAATGCCCGCATCACAGTAATCGCCCCTGCAGCAAGCGAGCGCATCGTCGCGATGGCTGAAGCCGGTGAAGTCGTGTGGCACAAGCGCGAGTATGCGGCGGGCGATCTAGCCGGACAGTTTCTGGTGGTTGCGGCGACGAATATCCCGGCGGTAAATCGTGCGGTCTTCGCAGAGGCCGAGGCTACGGGAGTTCTGATCAACGCGGTCGACGATCCTCCCTTCTGCGACTTCTACTTCCCTTCCGTCGTGCGGCGCGGCGATCTGCAGATTGCGATCTCGACCGCCGGCGCGAGCCCCGCGTTAGCGCAGCGCCTGCGCAAGGAGATCAACGCTCTGCTTCCGCTCGACACCGGTGACTGGCTGGCGGAACTCGGCAATCTGCGGCGCGAGGTTCTACAGATGGAGCCCCTGAACGACGCGCGCAAGGAGCTACTCCACCAGCTCGCCAGCCGCGAAGTCTGCGCCTACGACGCCTGCCCCTCGCGCACGCTGGCGCGGAAACACGCTCTGACGAATCCTCTGCCGGCTGACGAGCGCAAATCGTGACGACCTCGGCCCATCCGGGCGTCGTATATCTCGTCGGAGCAGGACCGGGCGATCCGGAGTTGTTGACTCTGCGCGCCCTGCGGCTGTTGCAGACCGCCGATGTGATTCTCCCTGACGACCTGGTTTCGGATGAGGTGCTGGCGCTGGCGAGCCCTTCGGCGCTCGTCGTGCCGGTGGGCAAGCGGTGCGGGCAGCCGCGTATCACACAAGCCGAAATTCATGCGCTAATGTTGGAGCACGCGGGTGCGGGGCGGTCGGCAGTGCGGCTGAAGTCGGGCGAT
>DASWCA010000200.1:0-4101 GCA_036390355.1 Acidobacteriaceae bacterium | reverse complement strand
CCGGCGGCGAGTTCCTCTTGGGCTCGCTTCATAGCGGCGGGATCGTAGGCGGCGATGGAGCAGCCTTCAGCGAGCAGCATCTCCACCAGGTCGATGGCGGGCGATTCGCGGATGTCGTCGGTCTCCCCTTTGAAGGCAAGGCCAAGCACGCCAAGACGCTTGCCACGAAGCGTCCACAGCGCGGAGCGGACCTTCGACAGGAAGCGTTTCTTCTGCTGAACATTGATCTTCTCGACTTCGTTAAGCAGGCTGAAGTCGATGCCGAGCTGCTCGGCGACCGAGCGAAATGCGGCAACGTCCTTGGGGAAGCAGGAGCCGCCATAGCCGATGCCCGGGCGAAGGAAGCGCGGCCCGATGCGGCTGTCGAGTCCGATGCCGCGCGCGACCTGTTCGATATTGGCGTCGGTGGCCTCGCACAAGTTGGAGACGGCATTGATAAAGGAGATCTTCAGCGCCAGGAAAGCATTGGACGCGTGCTTGATGATCTCGGCGGACTTGGTGGAGGTATCGAGCAGCGGCGGAGGCTGGGCGGTTGAGCAGCAACCGGGAATCGCGTCGGCCCGCTGGTAGTAAGCCCCGCTGGTGAGCGGCGCATAGATCGCGCCGAGCAGTGTGGCGGCAGCTTCACTGTCCGCGCCGACCACGATACGGTCGGGATGCAGAAAGTCCTCGACCGCCGTACCTTCGCGCAGGAACTCAGGGTTGGAGACCACGTCGAACAGGCCGCGCGCGACGCCGTTGCGTTCGATGGCGCGGCGAATCCATTCGTTAGTATAGACCGGCACCGTGCTCTTTTCGACGATGACCTTATAGCTGGTCAGCGAGCGGGCAATCTCGCAGGCGACGGCCTCGACGTAGGAGAGATCGGCATCCCCGGCCTCGGACTGAGGCGTGCCGACGGCGATGAAGATGGCTTCGCACTTGCTCGTAGCCTCGTGCAGGTCGGTGGTGAACTGGATCTTGGTGTTGCGGTAGCGTTCGAGCAGCTCCGGCAGATGCTTCTCGTGGATCAGGGCATCGCCGGCCTGGAGCGCAGCCACTTTGCGCTCATCATTGTCGACGCAAATAACATCGTGGCCAATCTCAGCGAAACAGACAGACGCGACCAGACCAACATAGCCCGAGCCAACCACCGCGATTTGAATAGCTTTGCTCATAGGGTTCCAGCGGACGAATATCTTGCGGTTCGTTGCATGCAGTCTAGCGGATTTCTATCCTAAGACAAAACTCCGTCGAGCACCCGGGAGGATGTGATCTCGCAAACGTGCCAGTGGCACTGAGATTCCCCGCTATCCGCGTCATGAACTCGAGCCCCAGCCAGCGATCTGCATTGGGAGAAATCGGATAGTTAACCTCGAACAAATGACTTCACCCGTGCGCAACATAACGATCTGCTTCCGCGAGTGAGTTCGGTCGGGTAGACTAACAGGAATGGGCCCGCAAAAAACGCAATTACCCCCCGCCACCGGCGTACCCGATCCGCAGCGGCCCGGGATGGGAAATGACGCCAGCGACACATCGCTATCAGAAGCGGTAGCGACGCTGCGCAAGCGGAGCTGGGTATTGATCCTGGCCGCGGTCCTCGGCCTGAGTTACGGCGCGTACAAGGCGTTTACGCAACCCAAGCTCTACGTTGCATCGAGCACGATCCAGGTGCACAATGGCGCGTCCAATGCCTACAAGCTGAGCAGCGACTACGACTACGGCGGCGATTCGCAGACCAAGATGGGCACGGAAGTGTTGATCCTGAAGAGCAATACCCTGATGTACACCGTGGCAAGGGGAATGAACCTTGCCAACAACCCCGATTTCAATGGAGCGCCTCCGGGTTCCCATCTCTCCATCGATGACCCGCATGTGCGCGCAGCCACCGTTGGCAAACTGCAGAACACGTTGCAGGTAAACCTGGTGCCGCGGTCGGAGCTGATCAGCATCTCCTATTCCAGTCCCAGCGCGCAATTGTCCGCGGACATCGTCAATGCGGTCGTGCTCGCCTACATTCAGCGAAGCTTTCAGACCCCGGCAAATCAGACAAAGACGGTTTCAGATTGGCTCACTGGCGGGCTGGACAGGCTGAAGGCGGATGTCGAGCGGTCGCAGCAGCAAATGATGGAATTGCAACGAAAACTGGGGGTCCTTGGCTACGATTCCACCCACAATCAGTTGCAGTCGTCTCTGGAAGAACTGCTGACGGCGGAAGGAACCGCGAAGATCGCGCGCATTACCGCTGAATCGCGCTACAACATGATCAAAGACATGGATCCGAACACCATCGAAGGATCCATCGAGACGACGCCCGGAACCATGCCAGGCGAGCTGAACTCTCTGCGCGCGCAGCTTGCCGTCCTGAAGTCGAATTACGCGCAACTGACCGCGCCAGGCGGTTTGGGCGCGAACCATCCACGCGTGAAGGCCCTGCAGGACCAGATGGCCGAACTGACCAAAGAGATCAATACCGAGCAGGGCCGGCTCGAGCTGCAGGCCAAGGAAACCTACCTTGCGGCCAAAGCAGCGGAGGACAAGACCGAGCAGGAGTTGGAAGCCAGGAAGACCGAGGCGTACAACCAGGGCGACGACCTGGTCCGCTATACGTTGCTGCAGCGCGAGTATGAACAAAACCGAACCCTCTACGACGGGCTGAAGCAGCGTCTGGAGACGGCAAAGGTTCAGGCCGGTCTGGACGCTCTCGAAGTGGACCAGGTGGACAGAGCGCTGCCTCCGCCAGATCCCAGCCTGCGCAATCCGGTGTCCATTATCGCGACGACAACCATCTTCTTCCTGCTTGGAGGCATTGTCATTGTCTTCATTATGGAAAGCCTTGATACGGGATTGCACAACATCCAGGAGATCGAAACGGTTATGGCGATGCCTTCGCTCGCGGTCATCCCGAGGGCAAAGCGGTCCAGCGCGGAACAGACGGCCGCGATGTCCACGGCGCAACGGAATATCAACATCCTCACTCAGCCCAAGTCGCAGTTTACGGAGTCCTTCCGGTCGCTGCGGACCTCACTCCTGCTGGCCACCGCGGGGCAGCCTCCGAAGTTCATCCTGTTAACCAGCGCTACCCCATCCGAAGGCAAGACAACCGCGGCGAGCAACCTCGCCTGCATTCTGTCCCAGGCGGCGGCGCGAGTTGTGCTGATCGATGCCGACCTCCGACGTCCCAACGTGCACCACCGGTTCGGACTGACCGGCAAACTTGGATTGACAACCGTTCTTGCCGGGACATCAACCCTCGACGAAGCCCTGCAGCGTGTTCCTGAGCTGACCAACCTGGACATCCTGCCGAGCGGCCCCGTGCCTCCCTTCCCGACCGAAATGCTGAGCTCCGAGGACATGAAGGTCCTACTGCAGAGACTCGGCACGATGTACACACACGTCGTCATCGACTCTCCCCCGATTCTGTCGGTGACCGATGCAGTGATCCTTGCGAACCTTGTGGACGCGGTCGTGCTGGTGGTCCGGCATGGCAAATCAAACAAGAGTGTGATGCGGCGAACCCGCGACCTTCTGGTGCGGTCCGGTGCTCCAATGGCCGGTCTTGTGCTGAACGCAGTCGACCTGAACTCGCCGGAGTATTACGGATATTACGGATATTCGGGCTACTCCTACGGATCGATGGATGGAGACAGTTGGGAGACGCAACCCGTGCGCGAGAACGAGGATGTTGCCGGAAAGGTCAAGCGATGACCCGGAGCTTCCCAATCAGGAGATCGGTTTATGCGCGAACGGCTGCGGGTCCTTGGCGTTGGAGCGTTTGGTGTCTCCTCGTCATGACTTGCCTGGCCGGCGGAACGAGCGCCTTGCTGGCGCAGATGGGCGCGCAATCGGGCGCGGCCAGTTCACAGTCGGGCGTTCAGTCTGGAGTGCAGACTGGAGTTCAGGGCCTGCCCACGTCGCCCATTGCGGCGCCGCCACAAGCAACGACTGCGCCGGCGATGAGCGGCTCCGATCAGGCGATGCTTTATCCAGGCGACGACTTCACACTTTCGCCTGGAGACCTGATCGAGGTGCGCGTCTTCATGCAAGCGGATTATGTGGCGACCGTCCGCATCGGGATGGATGGCACGGTGCAACTGCCCTTGATCGGCAGCGTTCCTC
>DASWCA010000199.1:0-3399 GCA_036390355.1 Acidobacteriaceae bacterium | reverse complement strand
CGACGAGCACCAGCGCCGAATCTTCCGGGCCGTAATGGGCCGCATAGAACGCCGTGACTTCGTCGCGCGTGAGCGCCTGGACGCTCGCCGTGGTGCCGAGAGGCGACGCGCCATAGGGGTGGTTCCCATAAACGAACATCGGGCCGACACGCTGGGCAACGGCCGAGACGGAGTCGCCCTCCTGGCTGATGGCGACCAGGCGCTGCTTGCGGATGCGGTCGAGGTCCTCCTCCTTGAACGCCGGATGTTCGACCACATCGGCGAGCAGGTCCATGCCGTCGTCCGTGTGATTGGTGAGCACGGTCAAGCTGGCGGTGCCGCCGTCCATGCTGGCGGCAACTCCGATGCGCACTCCGATGTGCTCCTGATCTTCGGCTAGTGCAGTGAGGTCCCGCGTGGAGGTGGCCTCCCCCATGGTCTGCGCGGTAATGCCCGCGAGACCGCCCTTGCCTGCGGGGTTCGACTCGTTTCCTGCGCGGCTGACGATGAAGGCGGAGAGAATAGGCAGCGCCTTCTCCTCGACGAAGTACACCTTCAATCCATTGTCGAGCGCGAACGTTTTCGGAGTGGGCAGATCGAAGTGCAGTGGCGGCCCGGCGGCCGGCGGCGTCTTGCGCCAGTCCTGGGCTTTCTCGAACTCGGGCGTGTAGGGGTTGACGATCTTGACTTCAGCGTCGGTGTTGTCGGGGCTGCGCGGAACGTCGTTGAGCACCTTTTTGCCGGGAACGCAGAAGACGACGACGGCGGAGTCCTTGGTCAGATACTTCGCAACTGCAGCCTTCGCGCTGGCGATGGTCACGGCCTGGGTGGCGGCAATATCCTTGGGCAGATAGCCCGGGTCTCCGGTGTACTGGTTGTAGGAATCGAGCGTGTCGGCGACGCCGCCGAATCCGCCGAGCCGCTGCAGGCCACTGATCTTGCGCGTGAGCTGGGTCGCCTTCGCGGCGTCAACTTCCTTCTGCGTGGGGCCGTCGGCCTGGAGCTTCGCAATCTCACTCCAGACAGTTGCTTCGAGGTCCTCGAGCTTGATGCCGGGTTTGGCGACAATGGTGCACTGAACTACGCCGGTGAGCTTCTCAAGATCGACGCTGCAGGAGACTCGCTGCGCCACCTGGCTCTTGTAGACGAGCGCCTGATCCAGATGGCTGGCCTTGGCTCCGCCCAACGCGAATACAGCAATCTCCGTGTCGTGCGATCCAGGCGCGAACTTCGCGGGAGTAAGCCAGGAGATGGACAACTGCGGCAGCCTGACCGTGTCCGTAACCGTGGCGCGCCGCTGCGTGGTTATCGCGGGAGTCGTTGCAGTGACAGGTTCAACCTTCGGACCCTGTGGAATCGGGCCAAAGTACTTGGTCAGCAGCTCCTTCAGTTTCTTCGGGTCGAAGTCGCCGGCGATGGCGATGGACGCGTTGTTGGGCGTGTAGAACTGCTGGTGAAAGTCGCGGATATCCGCAATGCGGGCGGCCTCGATGTCGGCATGCGAGCCGATGACGGCGGCATAGTAAGGATGCGACGCCGGGAAGAGCTGGTGATAGGCCTCTTCCTCGGCGACGTTGTAGGGACGGCCTTCGCCCTGGCGGCGCTCGTTACGCACCACGTCGCGCTGGTTCGTGAGCAGCTTGCGATCGAGGCCTTCCATCAGGAAGCCCATGCGGTCGCTTTCGAGCCACAATGCCAGTTCGAGCTGGTTCGCGGGCATGGTTTCGAAATAATTTGTGCGGTCGAAGCTGGTGGTGCCGTTGACGTCGGTAGCTCCGGCGCCCTGCACGAACTTGATGTGGGCCTTCTCGCCGACATGCTCCGAGCCTTCAAACATCATGTGCTCGAAGAGGTGGGCGAAGCCGGTGCGGCCGGCGCGCTCGTTCAGCGGCCCGACGTGATACCAGAGATCGACGGCGACCAGTGGCAGGCGATGATCCTCGTGCGTAAGGACGGTGAGGCCATTGGGCAGCGTGTATTTTTCATACCTGATCTCGGGGAGCTTGAGAGCTTTCGTAGGTGCGGCGGTCTGCGCGAAAGCAGGCGTGGCGGCGATTGCGATTCCGAGAACTCCGGCGATCGCGGCGCGCAGGGTTCGTCCTGCAAGAGTGGCGTGGTGGCTCTGCGTCATTCAAAACTCCCAAAGTGTCTATTTCGTGAGTCTAGCGGAAGCGCGCCGTTCCGGGCCACCCAAAGCTCTCGGAGATCAACGTTTTCCGGTACATTTGAAGTAGAGATAAGAGAAAACAGTCACTCAGGAGTAAGAGACACACATGTCGCAGCGCACATTCAGCATCATCAAGCCGGACGCCGTTCGCAAGGGCTACACGGGAGCCATTCTGGCCGAAATCGAAAAGGCCGGGTTCAAGATCGTCAGCATCAAGCGGATGTCGATTTCGAAGGCCCAGGCCGAGGGATTTTATTATGTTCACGCAGCACGGCCATTCTTTGGCGAGCTGACCGAGTTCATGAGCTCGGGGCCAATCTTCCCGATGGTCCTGGAGAAGGAGAACGCGATCGCCGATCTGCGCAAGCTGATGGGCGCGACCAATCCCGCGCAGGCGGAAGAGGGCACGATCCGCAAGAAGTTCGCGGCGTCAATTGGCGAGAATGCAATTCACGGTTCGGACGCGGAGGATACGGCAGCGTTCGAGATCGGATATTTCTTCGCAGGCATTGAACTGAAGTAATTTGTCAGTGTCAGAAAGAGGCGCGGCGGGATCTATGATCCTGCCGTTTTCTTCTGGCCGCATGCGATAGGATTCGGGTACGAGGGAAAATCGATATGCGTCGCCGAACGGTGCTGGTTGCAGTGCTATGTCTTCTCGTGTGGCCCCTTGCGCAGTTTGCGTCGACGCAGACGGCATCTGCGCAGTCCCAGGCGACGCCAGCGGCCCAGCCGTTGGAAGCGATGCCGTATTCGCCGTCGCTCGATCTGACCGATCTGGACCGCAGCATCGACCCGTGCGAAGACTTCTACAAATTCTCCTGTGGCGGCTGGCAGAAGAACAATCCCATTCCGGCAGACCAGGCGACGTGGAGCGTCTATGGCAAGCTCGCCAACGAGAATCAGCAGTTTCTGTGGGGGATTCTGCGCGATGTGGCCGTTGCCAAAGACCGCACTCCGGTCCAGCAGAAGATTGGCGACTACTTCGCCGCATGCATGGATACCGCGGCCGTCGACCGTCTCGGCTTCGATCCGTTGAAGCCTGGGCTCGCCCGCATCGACCGGCTCAAGACGAGGCCGGCACTGATTGCCGCCATCGCCGGTATCCATCATGAGCTTCCCGGCACTTATTTCTTCGGCGCCGGTACTGAGCAGGATGCGGTCGACTCAAACGTGATGATCGCGGCTGTCGGGGCGGCCGGGTTGGGTCTTCCGGACCGCGACTACTACCTGAAGACGGACGCGAAGAGTGT
>DASWCA010000198.1:0-4507 GCA_036390355.1 Acidobacteriaceae bacterium | reverse complement strand
GCCGTGCGCTCGCCGATCAGCAGGTTGTACTTGCGCTTCAGGTAGGTGACTACGGCCTCGTCCATCTGGTTGCCGGCCATCCGCACCGAGCGAGAATAAACGATGCCCGCAAGCGAGATGACAGCGACGTCTGTAGTCCCTCCGCCGATATCGACCACCATGTTGCCACCGGGCTCGGTAATGGGCAGGCCCGCGCCAATTGCGGCGACCATCGCCTGTTCGACGAGATGGACTTCAGAAGCCTTGGCGCGATAAGCGGAGTCCATGACCGCGCGCTTTTCCACTTGGGTAATCTCGGACGGGACGCCAATCACGATGCGCGGATGGACCATGCGCTTGCGATTGTTGTGCGCTTTCATGATGAAGTAGTTCAGCATCTTCTCGGTGTGGCGGAAGTCGGCGATAACGCCGTCTTTCATCGGCTTGATGGCGATGATGTTGCCAGGCGTGCGGCCGAGCATCTCCTTGGCCTCTTTGCCCACGGCCTCAACTTCGTTGGTCTGGGTGTTGACCGCGATGATGGAGGGCTCGTTGACGATGATGCCCTTGCCATGCGCGTAGACAAGCGTGTTGGCCGTACCGAGGTCGATCGCGAGGTCGTTCGAAAAAAGACTGAACAACGAGCGCATGTTGTGGATGCGCGAATACCGCGCTTGATAACCGTTAGAAGACATTGGATGAGTATTTTCCTGTGAAAAGTTCAGTTCCTATTGTACGGCTTGGCTGGAATGGCTGCTGTACCCCGTTTTGGGGACTAGACTTGCCGAGACCGTCCAGGTCAGATTTGGTAGGGTTGGAACATGATTATTGGCGTTCCCAAGGAAGTGAAGGACCACGAGAGCCGGGTGGGCGTTACTCCGGCTGGCGTTCACGCGCTGGTTGCGGCGGGACATACCGTGCTTGTAGAGCACAATGCAGGCGAACTTTCCGCGATGCCCGACGACGAGTACCAATCGGCCGGGGCGGAGATTGTTGGCTCGGCTCACGACGTCTGGCGGATCGCCGAGATGGTCGTGAAGGTCAAGGAGCCAGTCGAGAAGGAATACAGCCACTTCCGCGAAGGCCTTGTGCTGTTCACCTACCTCCATCTCGCCCCGCTGACCGAACTCACCGATGCCCTGCTCGCGAACAAGGTCACCGGAATCGCCTACGAGACGGTGCGTGACCGCGCAGGCACTCTGCCGTTGCTGACCCCTATGAGCGAGGTTGCCGGCCGCATGAGCGTCCAGGTCGGCGCCGCGTATCTGGAAAAAGAGCACGGAGGCCGCGGCGTCCTGCTCGGCGGCGTACCCGGAGTTCCGCCGGGTAATGTCGTGATCATTGGCGGCGGCATCGTGGGGACCAACGCCGCGAAGATTGCGCTTGGTCTGGGCGCGCGCGTCACCCTGATCGACCTCAACCTGAACCGGCTGCGTGAGCTGGACGACATCTTCGGTGGGCGGCTTTATACGCTGGCCTCGAACAGCTACAACATCGGGCGCGCAGTGTGCGACGCCGACCTCGTTATCGGCGGCGTCCTGATCCCAGGTGCGGCTGCGCCGAAGCTGGTAACCAAGGCCATGGTCGCGAAGATGAAGAAGGGCGCGGTGATCGTCGATGTCGCGATCGATCAGGGCGGCTGCATCGAAACAGCCCGGCCGACCACCCATTCCGACCCTTCCTACACCGTTAACGGCGTAGTTCATTACTGCGTGACGAATATGCCCGCTGCCGTCCCCAACACGTCGACGCTGGCGCTTACCAACGCGACGTTCCCCTACCTGATGAAGCTGGCGAAGCACGGCGCGAATGCGGCGATTCAGGAAGATGCCGGCATTGCGGCTGGCGTCAATACCTTTGGCGGAATCCTGACCTGCAAGCCCGTCGCCGAATCGCAACACCGCGAATGGCAGCCGGTCTCTGAATTGGTGGGACACGCGGTGGCGGGAACGTCCTAACCAACTGAACGTGCCTGCGAGTCCGGGTCGAACCTCTCGCACCTACCAAGCCCTTTTCAGCCGCAGAGAGGTCGCCGGAATGTACGTGGATGTGAATCAGATAGCGAGCGCCGCGCCCGCCTCCCGCGTCGTCGTGATCGGCGCGGGTGCGGTCGGGCTCTATGCTGCCAGCCAACTCGCTGCCCGCGGACGCAACGTGGTTGTGATCGAATCTGGCGACGCTCACCTGGGCAGTTTTCCCGCGGAATCCTACACGACCATAGGGCGTCCACACACCGGGATAAGGCTGGGCCGCAGCCGCAGTCTCGGTGGCACAACCAATCTCTGGGGTGGCCAGCTCGTTGAGTTTCAGCCGATCGACTTCAATGGCCGCACTTGGTTGCCCGGCTCAAAGTGGTCAGTCAGCTACGACGAGATTGCGCCGTATTACAAACCCACATACCTGAACCTCGGGATGCCGGCGAACCTCCTCGACGATAACGAGGTGTGGCGCGGCGTCTCCTGTAACAGACCCAATCTCGGCACTGATTTCGAGGTGTTTTTCACCCGCTGGATGGGAACTCCAAACTTCGCCGAGCTCTTCGCCAAACAGATTCAGACCGACGAAAAGATCTCGGTGCTCACCGGATTCACAGCGGTGGGATTTCGCGGGAACGCGTCCCGCGTAGAGGCGGTCCGCGTCACAAACGATAAAGGGCAGACCCACTGGATCGAGGCAGACACGGTCATCCTCGCTGCCGGAACGATTGAGAACGCGCGCCTGCTCCTTCATACAGCGCAGGATCAGGACTGGCACGCGCCGTGGGCCGGAAATCAGAACGTCGGCCGCTTCTTTCAGGATCATCTGGGAGGCAAGATCGCGTCGTTTGAGCCAGCCAACAAGCGGGAATTCTTCAAGATGTTTTCGAACGTCGTCTACGCGGGAAGCAAGTTCCAGCCCAAAATCCGCCTGCGCAACGAAGTCCTGATGCAGCAGCAAATCTACAACACCCAGGTATTCTTCGCCTTCGAGAGCGAGATATCGGAGCACATGGTGTACCTCAAGCAATTCATGCGCGCCGCACTCTACAACCGGAAATTCTCGGGGATCGGCGATCTGTTCCGCAACGCTCTCGGCATGGCGCGGTATCTCGTGCCATTGATGTGGAAGTACGTTTGGGACCATCGCGTATTTGTTCCGAGTACCGCGAAGATACTGATGCACGTGCAGGCGGAACATGCGCCGTTAGCGGAAAGTCGCATCACCATCGACAGCAACGCACTGGACTCTTACGGGCTGGCGTGTGTCGTGCTCGATTGGCGGCTGGCGGGAAACGAGCTCGCATCGCTCCGCGAATTTGCTGTTCAAATCCGGGATGCTCTCCAAGCCTCGGGGATCGGTCAGTTGAAGATCGACGACGACCTGCTGTCGCTCGATCCGCACTTCCTCTCGAAGCTGGGAGATACTTACCATCAAGCCGGCGGCACCAACATGGCCGCTTCGGAGCAGGACGGGGTAGTCGACAAGAACTTGCGCGTGTTCGGAACGAACAATCTTTACGTCATCGGCGCGGGTGTCTTTCCGACAACCAGCAACGCCAATACGACGTTCACCGCGCTAGCCTTCACGACCAGGCTTGTCGATCACCTCACCGGTGCAGCTCAGCCTGGATAGCCGGGCGGGCTACTACTGCCCATCGAGCAACGCGCGCAGGCCTGCCTCGTCCAGAACTGCGACGCCGAGCGACTGCGCCTTGTCCAGCTTCGACCCTGCCTCTTCGCCGGCGACGACGTAATTCGTCTTTTTGCTGACTGTTCCGGAAACGCGCCCGCCAGCCGACTCGATCATCTCCTTGGCAGCCTCGCGGGTCAGGTTCGGAAGCGTTCCGGTGAGCACGAAGGTGAGTCCTTCGAGCGTCGAGGTTCTCACCTTCTTCTCCGCGAGCATCGTAAGGCCGAGGTCTTTCAGTCGATCGACGAGCGCCCGGTTGCGCTCGTTAAGGAAGAAGTCGTGGATGGTGACCGCGACCTTGGGCCCGATGTCATTAATAGCGGTAAGGGTGGGGATGTCAGCGTCGATAATGTCCTCGATCTTTCCGAAGTGCTCTGCAAGCGCCTGAGCAGTGCGCTCGCCAACATGACGGATACCGAGGCCAAGCAGGACACGATTGAGCGGGGCTTTCTTTGAATTCTCTATTTGCGCGAGGAGAGATTCAGCGGATTTCTCGCCAACGCGTTCGAGTGTAAGAAGCTGATCTTTGGTGAGGGTGTAGATGTCTGCGACGGAGTGGACGAGAGCCTTCTGTGTGGGCGCTTCAGCGGATTCCGTTTCGACATCATCAGCCGATGCCGAGATTTGAGCGATGGTTCGATCTGCGGAATCCAGTTCCATCGCGGCTTTCTCGGCAAGAGTATGGCCCAGGAGTTGCGCGACCATCACTTCGCCAAGCCCTTCGATGTTCATTACGGAACGGGAGGCGAAGTGACGCAGCTCCTCTTCCAGGCGGGCGGGGCAGCTCGCGTTGACGCAGCGAAAATCAACTTCTCCTTCCTCCCGAACAAGAAGAGCCTTGCAGCGTGGACAATGCGCT
>DASWCA010000197.1:0-9393 GCA_036390355.1 Acidobacteriaceae bacterium | reverse complement strand
CCGTTGGAGTCAGTCTGAGGAAGGAAGTAGAGCTGGCCGTCGGTGAGGACGCCATCTACGTCGAAGATGAGGACTTTGATGCGGCGGGCGCGGTCTTCCGCGGTTAAGGTCATGATTGAAATGATAGCGTGGCGCGGGCGCGTCTCGCTGAAAGCCTACTAATAACTCACTTCAAACATCCGCATCGCCCTCGTTTTGCTTGGCTCACTTCAACCACCCGCATCGCTCACGTTTTGCTTAAGGGCACGGATTTATCCGTGCCGCAAATGCTGCATGTGCACTGCGGCTTTAGCCGCTGAGGTCGGGTTGGGAATGCTGAGAGTTAGGCAGAAACCGCAGTGAATATGGGGCGCCGGTAAGCGGAGGAGTGCGGATACAGTTCTGCAGAGGACGTGAGGTTGGCGCGAACGGGAATCTGGTGGAGGTGGGCGCGAACCAGTTCAAGGTCATGCAGGTTGGCGACGGAGTACCCGGTGAACCCATGCTGCCAAACGGGGAGGTCTGAATCGAGGCGGTAGGCGAATCCGTTCTTGATCAAGTCGACGGCCTGTTCGAGAGTGATGGACTGCGGAGTGAGCAGGAGCTGAACGTGATCGGGCATCACGACATAGGCGTGGAGTTTGTAGTGGCCCAGGGTGCGGTAATGGAGCAGCGTGTCGATGAAAAGTTCCGCGAGGCGCGAGGTCTCGAAGATGGGCGCGCGATCGTGAGTCGCGGTGGTTACGAACGACATGCCAGGCCGGGATATGGAAGCAGCTTTCGCCATGGAGCGATGATAGGTCGGCTTCCAAAGCGACGTAAATCCCACAAACGGGGTGCATTAACGCGCTTTCGCAGATGAAGACACGCAGCACTTGACCAACTCCAGCGAGCCTGCGCGCGTCTATCTGTCCTGACGCATGAGTTAAGAGGACATTGAATGCAGCGGAAGTTACTGCCGGGAAGGCCATACCCGCTGGGTGCGAAGGCCACGCCCGAGGGGACAAATTTTGCCATCTATTCTGAGCACGCGACGGCTGTCTCGGTATGCCTGTTCGACGATTCGGGAAAGCAGATCGACTGCATTGAGCTGCATGAGCGGACCGCATTCGTATGGCATGGGCTGGTGCTGGGCATCAAGCCGCGGCAGCTCTACGGATACCGCGTGGATGGGCCGTGGGAGCCGGAGAACGGCCAGAGATTCAATCCGAACAAACTGCTGCTCGACCCTTACACCGAGGCGATCTCCGGACACGTCGATTGGAAGGCTCCGATCTTTCCCCACGATCTTGTGAGCGGCGACGACACGAAGCGCGACGACCGCGACAGCGCTGCCGGCGTGCCGAAAAGTGTTGTCGTCGAGCACCGGTTCGATTGGGGAGACGACTGTCCGCGACAGACGCCTCTGTCGGATTCCGTAATCTACGAGCTGCACGTCAAAGGTTTTTCCAGGATGAACCTGAACGTCCCCGAGGAGCTGCGCGGGACCTATGCGGGCTTGGCGCACCCCGCGAGCATCGACTACCTGAAACGGCTGGGGATCACGGCGGTTGAGCTGATGCCGATTCACGAGATGGTGGACGAAGGGCAGTTGGTGGAGCGCGGGCTGAAGAACTATTGGGGATACAACACTCTCGGTTACTTTGCGCCGGCGGCACGATATGCCTCCAGTGTCGACCGGGGTGGCCAGGTGGGCGAGTTCAAGGGCATGGTGAAGGCGCTGCATGCGGCGGGAATTGAAGTGATCCTCGACGTGGTCTACAACCACACCTGCGAGGGCAACCATCTTGGTCCGATGTTCAGCTTCAAAGGGATATGTAACAGAACATATTACAGAACCATGGAAGACGATCCGCGCTACTACATGGACTATACAGGCACGGGGAACACCTTGAACGTGCGCCATCCGCAGGTACTCAAACTGCTGATGGATAGCCTGCGGTACTGGATTACCGAGATGCACGTGGACGGCTTCCGGTTCGACCTGGCGGCGACGCTGGCGCGTGAATTGCACGATGTCGACAAGCTGGGCGGCTTCTTCGACACCATACACCAGGACCCCACGCTGGCCGATGTGAAGCTGATTGCCGAGCCGTGGGATGTGGGTGAAGGCGGATACCAGGTGGGGAACTTCCCGGTGCTGTGGGCGGAGTGGAATGGGAAGTATCGCGACACGGTGCGCAGGTTCTGGAAGGGCGACGAAGGACAATTGTCGGACTTCGCGTACCGGCTGACCGGGTCGAGCGATCTCTACGAGTATGACGGGCGGAAGCCGTACGCGAGCATCAACTTCATCACCGCGCATGATGGGTTTACGCTTTGCGACTTGGTCAGCTTCAACGAGAAGCACAACGAGGCGAACGGTGACGGCAACAAAGACGGCGAGAACTACAACAACTCCTGGAACATGGGCGTGGAAGGGCCGACGGATGATCCTGAGATCAATAAACTGCGCGAGCGGCAGATCCGCAACTTTCTTGCAACGCTGCTGTTGAGCCAGGGCGTGCCGATGATTGCGGGCGGAGATGAGTTCGCGCGTTCACAGCGCGGCAATAACAACGGCTACTGCCAGGACAACGAGTTGACCTGGTACGACTGGAAACTGGATGAATCGCGCGTGCGGCTGATGGAATTTACCCGCAAGCTGGTGAAGCTGCGGCTCACGCATCCGAACCTGCATCGCCGGAAGTTTTTTCAGGATAGGACGATTCGCAACTCGATTGTGCGGGATATCGCCTGGTATGGAATCGATGGAAAAGAGATGCCGGAGTCGGCGTGGACCACCGTCTGGTCGCGATCGCTGGCGGTGATGTTCAACGGGAAAACTCTGCAGCTGAGCGATCCGTCCGGCGATCCGCTGGAGGACGACAGCTTCCTGATCCTCGTGAATGCGTCGCACGAGGGCGTGGAGTTCAAGCTGCCGCCAGTGCCAAACGGCGCCCCATGGCGGTTGGTCATGGACACAGAGAACATCGACGATCCGTTCAAGTCCATGAGGGTTGGCAAGAAGGTGATCGTCGGCGGCAGGTCGATGATGGTTTTCAGCGATGGACGAAACGTTGCGGGCAGGCTGAAAGCTCGGTAGCGTGGCGGTTACGACGGTTGCCAGAGATTATTTCTCTTGATCGAAAGCGTCGGCCTGATGGTTGAGGTCCTGTGGCGTCGCGTCACCGCTCAGGAGAAGGATGCGATAGCGGAAGGTGGCGGAGCTGCCCTTGTCGATGGTGAAGTTCATGGGCGGAGCTTTGGGGTCGAAGATGTGTGCGCCCAGCGGGTTGACCGCGAACAGGCCATAGCCGCGTGCGTGCCAATAGGCGGGGTAGCCGGGATTTCCGGAGCGATCGAAGATGGCGATGGTCTCGGGCTTGCCGAGCTGATCTCCAGCGGACGCGGTCGATCCGGATAGCTCGCACCAGCGCCCGCGCGTGCTCCAGACCTTGTCGCCGGCAATGCCCTCACTGGTACGGTAGACGCCGGTTTCACCCGCTGGATCAGCCGCGGCAACCTGGGTTGGCTTGCCGTTGGCATCGAGGAATATGCCACCCTTTTCGGTCGGCGATTCCAGGAAATGCGCGACGCGAATGCCGAGCAGGCCCTCCTTGTCGTCATGGAAGACGACAGGGCTGAGGGCGTTGAGGGTGACGGTCATGTCGATGACTCGCGCGGGCTGACCAGCGATCGTCGCATGCGCAAAGACATAGCGCGTCGTCTGCTTGAGGATGTCCTCTCGCGCGGCAGTCGTCCAGGTGGACTCGACGACCAGCTCGCCTGAAGCGTGGCCGCTCTTGGCGGAGACGATGCGGTCGTGATGGATGGTTCCGTACTTCGGCTGATCGGCCGGCTTGATGGCGTCGGAATTATTCCAGAAGTCGAAGCTGTTGGCGTTGCCGTAGTTGAACCACAGGCCTGCGTGATGGGGATGATCGACCCGCTCGCCGGGCCGCGTCTCAAACGGATAGCCGCGCGTGACGGTCGTGCCATCGGGCGCAATCAGCGGATACAGCACGGGTTTGCGCTGGTTCGTATCCCAGAGATACGACGTGAAGGGCTTGCCGTCGATGGTGATATCGACGCGATGCTCGGCGTCTTTGACGGTCACGGCTACGCTGGGCAGGGCTTTTGCAGCAACAGAAGCGGCCAGGGCGGTGTACATATACGGTGTCGGCAGTTTATCGATCTTGCAGCCCAGCGCGACTCCCGCCACCAGGCTCATCGCAAGAAGTCTAGACATGCGCATACGGCTTACCTCCAACCATCACCTGCTGCGTTTTTTCGTCGAACGTGACTTTTTCCCCGGTCTGAATTGCGGCCACGTTCATACACAGTGCGATGGAGTGGCTGTAGCCTGCGCGGATGCTGGCGTTCGGCGTCTTGCGTGAACGGACGCATTCCATCCAGTTTCGCATGTTGGCGCTGGTCTGTGGGTCTCCGTGGACGCCGGCGGCGGTGTTGGCGTCGGTCGACATCTTCTCAACCTTTTCCATCAGGGCGAAGCTGGGCAGCAGGTTGGGCTGCATCTTCATCTCATCTGCCATCTTCGCGTTGAGGCCGCCAGCGGGCGTGACGGTCTGCTTGTCCATGTCGATCATGCCGCCATTGGAGTAGTAGAGCTCCTTCACGCCGCCCGCGGAGTTGGTGAAGCGCGACGTGTACTGGACCTGGAAGCCTTTGGAGAGATCGTCCAGCGGGCCGTAGTCGAAGACGGCGGTCATCGTGTCCCAGTTGGTGCGGCCGTCCTTCCACAGATAGGTGCCGCCGTTGGCGACGACCGAACGCGGATGCGGCAGCCCGGTGAACCAGTGGACGGTGTCGATCTGATGGACCAGCCACTGGTCGGGGATACCGGAGGAGTAAGGCCAGAACAGGCGGAATTCAAGGTACTTGCGCGCATCGAACTTGTCCTTGATCGCCCCCATGCAGTAGCGCGTCCAGTCGGTGTCTTCTTCTTTCAGCAGCGGCACGACATCGGGACGCCGCCAGCGTCCGGGCTGGTTCACGTTCCAGCTCATCTCGACCATCACGATGTCGCCGAACTTGCCGGACTGGATGTACTCGGCGGCCTTCATGTAGGCGGGCGTGGAACGGCGCTGGGTGCCGACGGCGATGACCTGATTCGAGCCTTCGACGGCTTTCAGGAAGTCACGGGCGTCGTCCATGCGGTGGGCGGTGGGCTTTTCGACGTAGGCGTCGCGGCCGGCCTTGACGGCTTCGATGCCGTGACGCGCGTGCTGGAAGTCGGCGGTGGCGATGAGGACGGCGTCGATGTCCTTGCGGGCGTAGAGTTCATCGTTGTTGCGGACGGTGTCAACTTTGCTTCCGCTTAGCTTCTCGACTTTCGCCGCACCCTGTTCACGGGCGACCTTCCAGATGTCGGAGACGGCGACGAGTTCGAAGTTCATGTCTTTCTGGTTGGCGACGAAGGCAGGGACGTCGCCGCCGAGCATGCGGTCGCCGCATCCGATGATGCCGGTCCGGACACGGTCGTTGGCGCCGGGAATCTTGGCATAACTGGCGGCGCTGGCGCTGCGCGCGGAACTGGTGGCGGCGACGGCCAGGGCTGCGCCGCTCAGCTTTACGAAGTCTCTTCGGTTTGTGTCAGATATCGGCATGGTTCAGTCTCCGGGTGTTGTTTGCGATGCGGCAAATTTCAGATTTGCTGGCGAGCGAAGTCTACATCGTTTTGGGAGACTTGTGCGACTGTGGTTGGACCAATAGGCGGTTATTGCTATCAACGGCTGGCGAAATGACTTCGGCCGCAAACGGTCATCACATCAATTGAGGCGTCGTAACTTCCAGGCTTTCTTTTCCATAATCAGCGCTTCCGTTTCGCGTCCAACATCCGATAGGAAAGCAGCATAGCAGGCATGTCTTCGACTGCTCCTGGGTTTTAGCCTTATACCTTCGAGGTGAATTCTTTCGGCATCCTCGACTTTACCCTGCGAAAGATAAGCAAGCGCCAAGCCGATTCGAGCCAAAAGTGATTCTTCCATAGTGAGCGACTCTCTAAGGACGACTTCCGCCTTACTGAAATGCTTGCTCATGATATACACCATGCCCAGACCACACTTGCAGGCCGGGTTCTCTGGCGCCAGGCGGGTAGCTCGAACCATATGCTTTCGAGCATCCTCGAACTTGTCGAGCTGGAAATAGCACCAACCGAGATCTTGAGAGAATCGCCAATTTTCCTCTACAACCACCGACCTGTTCTCCAGGAGCTTGATTGCGGGCAGCCACCGCTTCTTCTTCATTTCAGCCACGGCGCGCTTGTGGAGTTGCATGGCATTGTCGGTCATTCGGATTTGTCCCTATGCCTACCGCAACGTTACGTCCCAGATTTTGGACAGGCGCGACTTGCCGTCTGGGCCTTCGACATAGAGCACGACCACGTACTCGCCAGCCTGCTCATAGTGATGCACCGGAAACCGCTCTGCGGAACTCGTGCCGTCGCCGAAGTCCCACTTCCAGCTTGTGATGTTGCCTTCGGATTCGTCTTGAAATGCAACCTCGCGGCGCTTCATGTCGATGACTTTAAAGCTCCACTTTGCCTCGATCGGCTTACGGAACTGCGCTTCGAGCGGCATCAGGCGGAACTCGCGCAGGAAGTTCGCCTGGCCATACATGGTGTGCTCGGACGAGAGATTCCAGAAGCCGTTGTTCTTTTTGTCGGGCGAGCCATCGTAATCGATCACAGCCCACGACAGGCCGATAATCTTGTTCTCCGTCAGCAGGGATTCGACGGCGCGCTGAGGCCCTTCGCATCCAGCGTAGTCAAATGGCGTGATGTAGAACTCAAGGATGTACTTGCCCGATTCGCCCGGCCTGAAGTGATAGGTCTGCGCATGATTAGCCCAGGGCAGCTCCTTGTCCCAGGGCTGGCAGCCCCAGGCCATTGCCCAGTCCTTGCCCTCGGCGGGCGTGAAGATGTGGTAGTTCTGCGCCTCGACACCGTGCATGGAGAAGTGCGCATCCCAGTCGTCGGTGGTGTCGACATTGTTGCGAAACCTCGGCACCAGCGGGCCGCCGGAATGGTCGCCATCGACGACAATCTCGAAGGTGTCGTTGTGCAGGCCCGGCTCGGCGAAGTCCCAGTAGTTGTCGTACGCCTCGTAGAGAAAGTACAACCGGTTGAGCCCCTTCACCCAACCGACCTTGACCTTGATGTCCAGATCCTTGGGGTCGGGCGCGGTGTGGATGTGCTGATCGTCGTGCATGTCCGCCAGCGTGATGCTGTAGCTGTCGGGGACGATCGCCCAGTCGTCATCCTTGCCGTCGATGCGGGGAATCTGGTCGGCGGGGAATTGAAAGACTTTGAGGATCGGCAGCGCGGGCTGTGCAGGAGTCGCAGATTTCGGCGCGGCAAACGATGGCGGCGAGGGAGGCGCCGTCGTCTGAGCCTTCGCCATCGAGCACGCGAACGCAACCGTCGAGGCGATGACCGCGGCTACAATCTTTCTCATGAGATCGAGACCGCCTTTCCAATCGAAGCATGCGCCGGGCCGCCTTTGAGCCCCTCGATCTTCAGTCCGGTCGTGTCCTTCGCTTCCACGGCATAGGTAAACGTCTCCGGCGTGTTAGGCCCCCAGACGACCTTGCAGTCGCGCAGTGTCACGTTGTCGGCGTGTTCGATCGAGTAGCCAGGCGTATCGTGCGGCTCGATTGCCGGGATCGCCGTCGTCGGCCGGTTGTCGAACAGCCCGCCTTTGTACTGCGTCGTCCGCTCCAGAGTCACCGCCACCCGCTCCAGCGTCACATCGTGAATCCGGCTCTGCGCGCTGCCGCAAATCCGCACCGAGTTCTCCGCATGCCCCGTCACGTTCTGCACGCGCACGTGGTTCAGCGTCCCCGGCTTCGACGCCGCATTCCGCGGCAGCGCCGTAAACGAGATCGCCTCGCCCCGGCCCCACCAGGGGTCTGAATAGAAGCGTGATGTAAACGTGATATCCCGGTAATCGATGTTGTAGATGTTGCCCTCGTCGCGCAACTGGATACACAGCCCGCGTGAGCTGGTCTTGATCTGGCAGCGCTCGAAGCGAATGTCATGGATGTCCGAGGTGGTCTCCGTCCCGATCTTCAGTCCCGCGTCCTGGGTTTCGATGATGCAGTCGTGTATGTGGATGTTGGCGCACTCGCCATAGTCGATGGGCTGGCGGCTGCACTTGATGACGACTCCATCGTCCCCGCAAACGAGATTGCAGTTACGAATCTCCACGTTGCGCGAGTGGTCGGGATCGATGCCGTCGCAGTTGGGCACGTCGAGCAGGTTGCGTACTTTTATATTGTCGACAAGCACGCGATCGCAGCCGAGCATGTGCAGACCCCAGTTCGGCGCTTCCGCGAACGTGATGTCGCGGACCTCCAGGTCCTTGCATCCCGTGAGCACGAACATCTTGGGGCGGAATGGGCCGGGCACCCATATACCGCCGGCGTCGTCATAGCCAGTCATGAATTCCTTGGCGCGGCCCTGGAGTGTGCCAGTGCCGGTGATCGTGAGACCCTGCGCGCCAGTGGCGACGATGACGCCGCCGAGGGCCGCGGACATGGTGCCGCCGCTCTGCGAGCCGGGCAAGCCGCCGAGGTAGTCTTCGCGGCGCGTGCTGACGAGCAGTTCGGCGTCATCGGCAAGATGGAAGTCGATGCCGCCCTTAAGTTCGATTGTCCCGACAAGATACTTGTGTCCGCCGCGCACCAGCACCTGCGCCTTGCCGTTGTAGGCCGCGGCTTCATCGATAGCGCGCTGGAAGGCCGCGCTGTCGAGCGTCGTGCCGTCTCCGGTTGCGCCAAACTTCGCCACATCGAAGATTTTGACCTGCGGGCCGGGCCTCTGGAATGCATACGCCCACAGCGGAGAAAGCGCAACAATTCCCGCGGCAGCCGCCGTCGCCGTGAGAGCCTCGCGCCGCGTTATTTCCTGCCGCTTCGATTCCCGCGATGGATTCAACCGAGGTCTCCCGCGCACCACTCTACTATAGGGAGCACACGTGCAGGGAGTGTACAGGGAGCACGCCGCGGGGCAATCGCATTTGGAATTCTTTGACACATGATTCGGCCCTAGAATTTCGGATGTTGATTCTCAAGTTAGCTCAGGCGATCGCGCACAAGCGCTGAAAGCGCGCGACATACCAGCCTAGGCCGAAGGCCTAGGTACGCGGCCCCCAAAGAATCGGAGGGCTGAAGGCCCGACCCAAGGTGCGGCCGCAAACCGCCTATGTCATCGAAGGCCGCTCATGCCCCCAGCATCTCCTGGATCGCCCACGGCAAAGCGAGGAGCGATCATGCTCCTCCCTTTGCCGTTCGAGATCATTTCTTCTGCCGAGGCGCTGGGGCGTACGGTTCGCCGTGGCGGATGACGTGCGTGGGATCGAAGCTGCTGGTTCCTCCGACGTCCCACTTGGCGCCGGGCGGGACCAGCACGTT
>DASWCA010000196.1:0-3210 GCA_036390355.1 Acidobacteriaceae bacterium | reverse complement strand
GGGCGGTGCATATCGCCGGTGTCTGGAATTGCGGCATGCCATACCGCTGGAAATCGTCGCTTCGCCCAGCGGGAGCAGTGTCTAATGGCTGCCGGGCGACGCGTTCGCGGACCGGCATCGCCGGCGCGTTGCTGAAGACTCAGCGGGTAGGGCGCGTGAGTGAAGTACGAGTACAAACAATGGGTTGCTTCGGAGACTCCGCACCCAAAATCATTTTCAGGCAGTTCACGTTCATTTAATACGCGCTACTCATATTACACACGCTACTCATACATGACCTAGGACGATTCTTGGATTCCGGGAGGGTTCTCTCATGCAAGGAAGCGAACACCAGTCCATTGCAGAACGTCATCCCGAGCTGCCCGCGTATCAGTCTCCAGCTCCAGTGAGCGGCGTCACGTCCGGTAACGCCGTCTTATTGGACCCTCTTGAGCTCGAATCGCTCAAGCTCATCATGGATGCGTCGCTCCGGGTGCACGCGCGACATCACTTCTTCACTTGGACCCAGGGCTTGCTACAGGACCTGGTGAAGCACGAGGCGCTGATCTGCGCCCTGCGGCATGCCGAGCCGATGTCTTTTCACGTCGACAGCTTTTCGACATCTCCTCTCGAGCCCGCGCTCTTCAGCGACACGTTCCGCCAGGATACATCCATGGTGCCGCACATCATCAAGACCTGGGAAGAGAACTCCTACCGGCCTGTGGTCTGCGAGACGGGGGCCGCGAGTCCGTTCGCCCAAAGCTCGCTGGCGCGCGAGCTCAACCGCATAGGGGCGGACACGGTGGTCACGCACGGGACCTACGATGCTTTCGGAAAACCGGCGAGCTTGTTCACCTTCGCCTGCCGGGCGCAGACGATGGGCCCAAGGCAGGTCTATTGCATAGAACTGATCGTGCCGTTCCTGCACCAGGCATGGGTGCGCACCCAGATCGACCGGCCGGCCGAAAGCGCCGGCGCACATCCCGGCGGAGCCGGCCTTCTCACCGCGCGCGAGCAGGAAATCCTGAGATGGATTCACCTCGGCAAGAGCAACATCGAGATCGGAACCATCCTGGAGATCAGCCCACTGACGGTAAAAAATCACGTGCAGAAGATTCTGCGCAAGCTGAATGTTCAAAACCGCACTCAGGCTGTCGTCAAAGGGCTGGCGCTGCGCATTCTCAATAACTGAGCTTGGTGAAATCGGGTCGGCACCCTTAGTTCTGTCTACCCATTCTCGCGGAGGGAAACACTCGACTCAGTGTCACGTTGACCTTTTACTCTCCGGAGTGATTCATGTCGGTTCTTGATAGGAAGGTACGATGAGAACAAAGCTGGTGCTCGAAGCGCTTGCCGCTTGGCTGGCATTGGCAGCGGTGTCCGGCCAGGCTTGTGCTTCGATACAAACCGGCGCCAACCGCGTGTTCGGCGCCAACAGTGTGTTGACGCTGGTCGCCAATCCAGAGGCCTCTCCAGATGAAATCTCCAGGCCGTATCAAGAAGGAAAGGCCCCTGCGAGCGGCAGCATCCGCGCCGACGCGGACGTTGCGTTACTGACTTCGGGTGCGACCATCCGGAAGGGAATCCGAACCCGATTGACGACCGGCGTCCATGCGCCGGCCAGTAGCTCTCTCAGGGTCGACGCACCCCAGTCGAACGCGACCCTAGGCGCGGACGATTTCACGCCCAGCCGCAAGAACGGCTACGGCACGGAGCTGAAACGGCGGGCGGTCTTCAATCAGCACGACGTGGTCGGTGCGTCGCAGGGAGTGCTCGTGGCGGCAAACGGCAGCAGCGACCAAGTCAACGCAATTCAAACCTCTCGGAACGGGGACCTAGACGGTGAGAAATTCTACCTCGTCGCCGATACCAAGCTCGCCCCAGGGCCCACGGTCCCCGTCCCGGAGCCAGGCGATTGGGCCACGGTATTGGCGGGGCTGCTCGGCGTGATCGCCATCGCACGCCGCCGCATGTCGCTGTGATGAGGCGTGAAGGGACGCAAACGGACAAGACCTGGTTCACGCGTGCCGTGGTACGTTTTCGGGTGTGGATTCCAGTCACCCGAGCTTGGTCGTCTGTCCGAGGCGACAGTGACTCCGCGCCGCGGCGCGCAGAGGCGCACCCGTCCTTGGTTTCGAATCGCAGGCGGCACGATTGCCGTGGCCGGCCTTTTCCTGCCGGCGATGGA
Organism: Acidobacteriaceae bacterium; assembly: GCA_036390355.1. Classification (GTDB taxonomy): domain Bacteria; phylum Acidobacteriota; class Terriglobia; order Terriglobales; family Acidobacteriaceae; genus Edaphobacter. The sequence goes on along the minus strand of DASWCA010000196.1, from coordinate 1,043 downwards.
AGCATTTGCATTGTGGGACGACAAGCTTAAAGTTTTCGTCGAGGAAAAAATCACTCGCGACGACAACGTATTCCGCTTCTCAAAGGATCTGGATCCCGTAGGAGATACTTACCGTACCACGTCACTGGGGTTCAACCTCGATGCACCGGTGAGTCGCCAGCGTTTCCAAGTGGATTACACGTGGTACGCCACCCGCTTCAATCGATCTCCCGATCTGGACTTCGACGGTCGCGATGCGCGGGCGACCTGGGTGTGGCAGCTCGGCAACGACGCAAGCGGCCAGTTGGGATATGCGGAAACCTCCACGCTGGCGTCGTTTGCGTTTACTCAAAGCAGGACGCTCGATCGCCTCGAGACACAGCAGCCGTTTTTCAACGCCGCCTATCTGGTTACACCGCGGTGGCGGCTCCAGGCGGGGATAAGAGGACTCGAACAGAGAAACGGCGATCCGCAGCGTCAGAAGTTCGATGTCAACGTTCGCTACACCGACGTCACCGTAAGTTATGTCACTCCAGCCAATACATCCGTGGGTTTCAGCAGACGGAACGAGGATGGTCAATTTCCGAATCCTGGAAGTTCCGTGGACAACGCCTACCGCCAGGACAGTGTGGGCATCGTTGCCGACTGGACTCTGACCGGCGCGTCGCATGTGAGCGCACGCGCCGATCGAGTCAGGCGACGCTACGCCCAGGTCCCGCAACAGGACTTCGATGGCAACACCGCCCGCGCCGAGTACGATTGGAAGCCGACCGGAAAGTTATCGCTGGCCGCAGTTGCGCAGCGGGACATCTACCCGTACCTGGACATTGGCTCCAGCTTCGTGCTGGTGAAGGGGGTCACCCTGCGCCCGACGCTCAGCCTCACCGAAAAAATCGACGTGTCGGGGGCTTTCGAATATAGCTTCAGGGATTTCCTTGGAAATCCGGGACTGGCGTCGGGAGTCCCTTCAGGCCGAATCGATCGGGTGAGGTCGGGAACGACGACGATTTCGTATCGGCCCGCTCGGACCCTCACGTTGCTGATGAGCGCGCAACGCGAGGGCC
>DASWCA010000195.1:0-5616 GCA_036390355.1 Acidobacteriaceae bacterium | reverse complement strand
GACTTACTTTTTCTTCTGCAACGAATGGATATACGGTATGAGGGACTTGATCTGATCGTCCGTGAGTTGCGCGGCAGGCATCTTATTCTTTCCGTGCTTGATGACATCGGTGATTTGGGCATCCGAGAGCTTGAGCACTTCAGGAGACGTGTACGGCTGGGCTCCCAGAGACTTACCTACGGGAGTGTTGCTGAGCCCGTCTGGGCCATGGCACATTTCGCATTTCGTTTTGAAGATATCGGCTCCCGAGTTTTGAGCGAGGCTATTGCGACTCGCAAAGATGAAGGCAAGGACGACGGCTACGGTGTAGGCTGCGCGTTTCAAGATGGTTTATTACTCCCTCGTAAATGAATTTGCAAAACAATGTTCGCACAAAATCAAGACCGTTTGACCTTCGCGGCGCCGGCTTGCTGAAGACGTCTTTCCAGTTCCGGCTCGGAGCCGTCAGGTGGATCGACCACGCCTACTAGTATCTTGCCCTGCCAGATCTCTGGATCTGTAATTACGCCTTTGAAGTTCGGCAGGCCTGCGCCGATCAGCAAGGTCGCAAGTGTGGTCAGAATGGCACCGAGCATGGTCATCTCATAGACGATGATGCCGTTTGTCCACGTGGGTGAGAGGGGCATTCCGCCGGTGAGAATCGGATAGGAGTGCTGCGTAAGCGTGGTCAACAGATAGCCCAGCGTGCCGCCGACGATGCCGCCGAGTACGGCATGGCGGTAGGGACCGCTTACCGTCACATGCGAGTCGGTGAACTCGTAACCCTCGTGAGGCTCGCCGGAGGCGATGATGATCTGTCGCCCATCGAACTTGAGCTCGGAGCTGGCGGCGCGCAATGCATCGACAGCCTTCTGCGCGGACTCTGGATCGAGGTAAAGCCCATAGAGTGATCTCATCGCATCTCATCCAGGGGCAGCGGCCCTTCCAGCACCAATCCATGATGCTTACCCTCAGGTGTTGAAACCGGGATTCCGCCGTGGGGCTGGAGACCAACCTTCATCTCCCAGATCGAGATCATCGGCACAAACTTTGTGAACAGCAGGTAGAGCAGCGCCATGGCGCCAAAGCCTGCGGCCATCAGCGTATCTTCCACCCAGGTGGGCCGGTAGTGGCCCCAGGAGTAGGGCAGGTACTTGTGATCGAGTGCGGGGATGATGATGAGGAAGCGCTCCAGCCACATACCCACCACGATGGTGCAGGAAGCAATCGCGGTCCCGGCGATGGTGCGAAAACGCTTTACGGCGAGAATCGGCACGGGGATGATGAAGTTGCAGAACACCATGGTCCAGAAGAATGGCGCGAACTGTTGGCGAATGCTGCTCCAGAAAACGGTCATCTCCGAAGGCGTATTGCCGTACCAGGTCGTCATGCGTTCGGCGAAGGTGAAGTAGAACCAGAGCAGGCTCATGGTCAGCAGCAACTTGCCGAGATTGTCGAAGTGGACAGGCTTTAGATATTCCTCGAGACGCAGAAACTTTCGCAGCAGCGCCATCGCGAGCATCAACGCGGCGATCCCGCTGAAGATCGCGCCGACAACGAAGTACGGACCGAATATCGAGGAGTGCCACATGGGTACCAGTGTCATGGCGAAGTCCCAGGAGACGATGGTATGCACGGAGACCGCGACCGGGACAATAGCGATTGCCATGATGTGCATGGCGATCTCGAGACGTTGCCATTGCCGCGGCGTGCCCTGCCATCCGAGCGCCAGGATGCGGTAGATCTTCTTGCGTATGCCGGTGGAGGCGTCGCGGACGGAGGCGAAGTCCGGAATGGTTGGCAGGAACAGGAAGATGGTGCTGCCGGCCAGGTAGGTGGAGATTGCGAAGAAATCCCAGGCAAGAGGCGACCGAAAATTTGGCCAGAGGAAACGTTGATTGGGGTAGGGGATCATCCAGAATGCAAGCCAGGGACGGCCGATATGGCAGAGCGGAATGATGCCGCCGATCAGAATCGCGAAGACGGTGATGGCCTCTGCGCAGCGGGTAACCGGACGCCTCCAGGTGGCGTTGCAGAGACGCAGAATCGCGGAGATCAGCGTGCCCGCGTGACTGATGCCGATCCAGAAGACGAAGTTGGTGATATCGAATGCCCAGAACACCGGCGAGTTGATACCCCACACGCCGATGCCGGAGTAGAGCTGATAACCGAACGCGGCCACGCCCGCGAGCACCAGGCAACTCGCGATCCCCACGGCGATCCAATACTTCCCGCTCGTATGGAAGATCGGGTAGAGGAGATCCTTCTCGATTTGTTCAGCCGTTGGCGGCATCTTCCCAGGTTCCTCGTTCGAGATAGGTCACATTCGGCTTGGTGCCAAGTTCCCCCAACAGCTTGGTGGCGCGGTTCGAGCGCTCCAGCCGCGAGACTTCACTGTTGGGATCGTTCAGATCGCCGAAGACCAGAGCCTTGGACGCACAAGACTGTGCGCAGGCAGTGGTGAAGTCGCCGTCCTTCATCTCACGCTTCTCTGCTTCGGCCTGGATCTCCGCGGACTTGATCCGCTGCACGCAGAAGGTGCACTTCTCCATCACGCCAACGCTGCGCAGGGACACGTCGGGATTGAGTTGCAGGTTCAGCGGCAGGTCCCACGTCGGATTGTAGAAGTTGAAGAAGCGCACGCTGTAGGGGCAGGCGTTGGCACAAAACCGCGTGCCGATGCATCGATTGTAGGCCTGTCCGTTCAGTCCGTCGGACGTGTGATAGCTGGCATAGGTGGGACATACCGGCTCGCACGGCGCGTTGTCGCATTGCTGGCACAGGACCGGCTGAAAGCGAATTTGCGGGTTGGGAAAATCACCCTCCCAGGAGCGCTCAACTCTGATCCAGTGCATCGCACGGCCGCGCGCTGCCTGATCCTCGCCTGCCGTGGGGATATTGTTCTCGGCATGGCAGGCGACCACACACGCTTCACATCCCGTGCAGCGATCCAAATCGACCACCATAGCCCATTTATGAGACATAAAATCGTTCTCCATTCCATCCGCCATAGGCGGAGCATTCCGTTATCAACCTAGCGTGGTTCTTCTTCGTGGGGGAAGCCGCTTCTGCCTCCCGAAAACAATGTGAGCCTGGCCTGCTCCGGTCCGCCGATCCGCGCGATCTTCACCCGGGTTGCTGCCCAGGCCAGTGACCCGGTTTCGTGCTCTGTGGCTGTCGCAAGAATCGAGAGTGGGTTTGCACCGCGGCCGCTGGCGAAGCGGCCGAAATTTTCGTGTCCCTGACCGACCGGCATGGCGACTACATCGGGAGCGATTCCCGGGGAAAGAACTGCGGGGGCGCGCACCTTTCCCTGCCGTGAGCCAATCTCCACGAGATCGCCCTGCTGAATACCCAACCGCGCGCCGGTTTTGGGATTGATTTCAACCCAGCTCGACCACATCGCGGTGGTGAGCACGTCGGGCAACTCCTGTAGCCAGGGCAGATTCGCGAGAGAACCGTCGCCAAACGATTGCGAGACGTATGGCAGGAAGTAGAAAGGGAAGTCATTGACAGCTCCGCTGAACTCCGGCGCGGACGCAGCCATAGGTACGCGTTTAGCCGCGGCCGAAGCGCTGACAGAGCTCTTCGATCCGGTTGCTGACGCCGTGCCGGGAGCATCTGACCAAATTCCCTGGGCTTGCAGCGCCGCCCAGAAATCATCGTCCGTCTTTGCGTCGATCGAGCCACCGCGCGCACGCAGCGGAACATACGCAGCCCTCAGCATGGCGTCGTAGGTCGCAAACGGAAGGGCTTTGGCGACATCACCGCCCAGTTGTTTGGCGAGGCCAAGCAGCACGTCGGGCATCGCACGCGTATCGTGCAGCGGGGCAACGGCGGGCGGCGTTAAGTTGGCCACCGACTGCAACGAACCCGACTCGCCCATGCTGTCGAGCCACGACTCCAGCGGTGCGTGATCCGGCAGAATTATGTCAGCTTGCGCGCTGGTTTCGTCGATGAAGTTGCCGAGGCTGACGATGTACGGCACTTTAGCAATGGCCTCGCGGATCTTCGTTCCCGGCGGCGCTGAGAAGATCGGATTCGCTTCGTAGAGAAACAGCACTTGCGGCGCATGGGGCTGGCCCTGGAGTGCGGACTGCGCCAGCGAATTGAGCTCGGCAAGGCCTGCCTGCACCGACGCCGCCGATTTTCCAGCGCCAGTCACCAGTTCGGGCGTGAAGCTCATAATCGGCGCCGGGTCCTTGCTTGAATCGACCAATGCCTCCAAGGCATTGACGGCCAGCGCGTTGAACAAGCCGTTGGTGTGCGCCAGAGGTGCGCAGCCGACGATCGCGGTAGCGGCTCCGCTCTTTGCGATCTCGTGCGCGATCCGCGTGATGACGGCCGCGCTCACGCCCGTTTGCTTCTCGACCGCCTCCGGCGTGGACTCGGGCAGCCCAGCTGACCAGCCGGCAATCAGCGAGCCGGCCTTCGATGCCGCACCCTGTGGCGCGAGCTTCTGGTTCAGGATGACATGCGCGATCCCCAGCGCGAGCAGGCCTTCCGTTCCCGGCCGGCACGCGATCCATTCGTCGCAGTTGGCGCCGGTTTGGGACATGCGCGCTTCGACCTGCACGAACTTTGCGCGATGTCCGGAGCGACCCTGACGCATCTCACCGTAAGCGGCCGACTGCGCAACCGGCGAGTTCCATGTGCCCAGAAAGTCGGCGCCAAAGGAGAGCACATAATCGGCGCGCCCGAGATCGATCGTTGGCAACGCCCCATGGCCGAAGCTAAGAAGATTTGCCCGGCGCAACACAGCTTCGTCGAAAGGCTGATACCAGACTGCCGGTGGCGCACCGAAGGCCTTCAAGAACCGCTCGATCAGCTCGTGACGCTGGCCGCTGAGTGGCCGCGCGAGGAACGCGAGCGAGCCCGCTGCCTTGGCCGACTGCAGCGCCGTCAAGTGCGCTGACACCTCCATCAACGCGTCGTCCCAGCTGATTGGCTTAAACTCGCCGGAGCCGCGCGAGCCAGTACGCTTGATCGGCTGCGTAATGCGATCGGGATTGTAGAGCACCTGCAGCCCCGCATGGCCGCGCGCGCACAATTTGCCCTGATTGATGGGACTCCTGGGGTTGCCTTCGAGCTTCTTCGCCAGGCCCATCTGCATCACGCCCCGCTGGCCATGACGCACGACTTCGGCATCGCCCTCCATCACCCGCACCAGCAGCCCGCAGCCTGCCGAGCACAGAGTACAGACGCTTGGCTTCCAGGTGGCAATGCCGGGGATCAGGTCTTCCTCCGGGACGAAGCGGATGAGCTTCTGGTCCGGACGACCGCACGCATCGAGCGTTGCGATCATGCCCGTGAGCGCCGAGATCTTGATGAAGTTACGCCGTTCCATAGAAAATCGCCGCTATCCTGTCCGTTCCGTTAGTTGTGGCAGACTTCGCAATCGACCGAAACCTGTTTCGCACGGTGGCATTGAATACAAGAGCCCATATTGAGATTCACTTTGCGTTCGGCTGTGGTCTGCGTGGTCATATCGCCGTGGCAGGAGGCGCATTGCACTCCCGCGTGAATATGCGGCGCGTGATTGAATTTCACATGCGCCGAGGGGCTGTAGTTGTACACGCGTACCCACGGAATCTCTTCGCCACGCTGCGCATACGCGGCAATCTTCTTGATCTCAGG
>DASWCA010000194.1:0-5255 GCA_036390355.1 Acidobacteriaceae bacterium | reverse complement strand
CGAACATCACGGGGAACAAGGCACACACGCTCACCACGAGCCGCGGGCGTTGCCGGCGTCCATTGCCGCGCCATCGGTGCTGGTGGCGTGGAGGACGCGCGCTTTGATCGTCGCGGCGGTCTTCGCCATTCTGACTTTCGCGTGTTTCTCGTGGACGCACGAAGGCCGCAACCACATCCTGCGCGCCTATCTGGCGGGCTACATGACGTGCTTCAACTTCGCCGGCGGCGCGCTGGTGTTGCTGATGCTGCAGTATGTGTCCGGCGGCAAGTGGGGCCTGCTGCTGCGCCGTCCGCTGGAGGCGATGACGCGCACGCTGCCCCTGGTGGCGCTGATGTTCATCCCGATCCTGTTCCCGCAGATGGGCAAGCATCTCTATCAATGGATTCTTTATCCCGACACCGCTTCGACGAACAACGCCCTCGCGAATCACTGGATTACGAAGGAGCAGGCGCTGACCGCGAACTTCAAGCGTCCGATGCTGAACCCGCACGCGATGATCGTCGAGTATTGCATCATCTTTGCGATTCTGTTGACGTTCATGTTCCTGCTGAACCGGTGGTCGCTGGAGAGGGATGCCGATCCGTTGCGCGGCACTGAGCAGAGCTACGATCGCTGGCGGACGAAGTTCGAAAACCTCAGCGGGCCGGGCATTCTGGTCTATGTCCTCACCATGACGGCGGCGGCGATTATCTGGATCAAGGCGCTGGACGTTACCTGGTACTCGTCGATCTGGGGGCTGCAATTTCTGGTGGCGGAGGGCTATGCCGTGCTGGCGCTCAGCATCCTCAGCGTCATTTTGCTGTCGCGTTATGAACCGATGAAGACGCTGCTGCGCACGACCGAGCAGCACGATCTCGGCAAGTTTCTGTTCGCGTTCGTGATGCTGAACATCTATCTCACGTTCGCCGAGTTCCTCATCATCTGGTCGGGCAATATTCCCGACGAGATTCCGTGGTACCTGAACCGCATTCACGGAGGCTGGTGGACGATCTGTACGCTGGATTTCGTCTGCCACTGGCTGATTCCGTTTGTGCTGCTGCTCTCGCGCGACCTGAAACGGAACAAGAGCAAAATGATCTGGATCACCTGCTTCATGATCTTCGCCCGTTGCGTGGACATGTTCTGGCTGGTCGAACCGAACTTCAAGAATGCCGCCGGCAATCTGGTTGGCGAGCCGCTGAGCATCTTCGCGTACGTCACCGTGCCGGGCTGCCTGCTTGCGCTCTGGGGGGCGTACTACATCACGCAACTGATGGCGCGGCCTCTGGTGGTCGTGAACGATCCGCACCTCGAAGAAATTCTGGAGCCTGAACATGCGCACTGAGGGCCACGACATGGGCAAGGACCTGGGCACGCCGCCTGCCGCGCAGGCGCCGAAGATGGACGCCGAGCATCCGGGTTACGAGACTACGGACGTCAACGTCAATGGCGTGGCGGTGTTTCTTGCGGGACTGTTCGGCACCGTCATTATCTTTTTCTTCTTCTGCTATGGCATGGGCAAGGTGATCAATAACCTGTGGGAGAAGGAAGACGGCACCGCGACGAAGTGGACCACGGCGGCTGGCATGACTCCGCTGGGCAAGGGCGACAACCTGAAGAGCAACGCAGCCATGCAGCAGCAGGAGCTGGGACAGATGACCTCAAACTTTCCTTCGCCGCGGCTCGACATCGATGACGGCAACCAGGCCACTGCCGATCTGCATGCGCGCGAAGATCTCCTGCTCGAGCACACCAGCCGCGTCGACGGCCAGCCGGGTACGATCCGCATTCCGATCGAGCGCGCGATGGAACTGATCGCGCAGCGCGGTCTTCCGGTTGCGAATGCGGCTGCGACCCCAACTCCGTCGCTGGCCGAGGCGAATAAGCCTGAGGTGAAGGCGCCCTTGACGACAGGCTTCGCGCGCACCGGATATGAGCTGACGACGATTGAGGCGCGCGAACAGAAGATGACCTTTGCGAAAGCGGAAGCGGCGAAGTGAGAAAGTTGTCAGTTGCTAGTTGTTAGTTGTGAAGGCGCAGAACGGAGCAGCAATGAGGTACGGGCGGACAATTCGGCGGACGGCGGCACGGGGCGCAATAGGCGCGGCCATTTGCTGCGCGCTGATGGCCGTATCCGCGCTCGCTCAGGTCTCCAGTTACGGCGACAAGCAGGCCGGCGAAAATTCCGGCGACCAGTTGCCCACGGTGCTGCAGAAGGTTGGCGTTGAGCAGCACCTGAATCAGCCGCTGCCGCTGGACGCGCAGTTTGTCGACGACACGGGCAAGACGATTCGCCTGGGAGACTACTTCGGCAAGCATCCCGCAATTGTCACGCTGGTCTATTACAACTGCCCGATGCTGTGCTCGGAGGAACTGGACGGACTGACGAGCGCACTCGAAATGGTGAAGCTGACTCCGGGCAAGGACTTCGACATCATCATTCTCAGCATCGATCCCAGCGAGACGCCGCAGATCGCCGCGAAGAAGAAGGCTTACTACCTCAAGCGCTATGGACGGCCCGAGACCGCCAACGGATGGCACTTCCTCACCGGTCAGCAGGCCGACATCGACGCGGTCTCAAAAGCGACCGGATTTGGTTACATTCGTGTGCCGGGACCGGACGGCAAGCTGGATCAGTTTGCGCACGCAAGCTCTATCGAGCTCGCGACCACCGACGGCCACCTTTCGCAGTACTACCTCGGCGTGGAGTATTCGCCGAAGGACATTATGCTCGGCCTCATGGAGTCGTCGGGCAACAGGATCGGCTCGCCGGTGGCGAACATTCTGACGTACTGCTACCACTACGATCCGCAGACCAACAAGCACTCGCTGATCATCGCGCGAATCGTGCAGTTGGGCGGCATGGTGACGGTGGTGAGCCTGGGCAGTTTCATGTTTGTAATGTTTCGACGGGACTTGCGGCTGGGCCGCGATCACGATCTGATCGGCAAGCGAACGGACGAGGATGAAAAAGGGTAACGATGGGAATTAGTCCGGTTTTATGGCAGTTTCTGATTAAATGGCTCAACGCCTCCGCGCTCTTTCCGCGCGAGGCGTCGACCATTGCGCCGTGGATGGACGAACTGTATTTCTTTCTGCTGGCCATTACCGTCGTCGGCCTGCTGCTGGTGGGGACGATTGTCTTCACGTTTTCCTATCGCTATCGCAAGGCCGTGCATCCGGTCGCAACCCAGATAGAAGGCTCGACGCTGCTCGAAGCTACCTGGACGATCATTCCGCTCGGAATCTTCCTGATCTGTTTCGTCTGGGGCGCACTGCTCTACTTCCGCATCTACAATCCGCCGGTCAACTCGATGAACATCTACATCGTCGGCAAGCAGTGGATGTGGAAGGCGGAGCATCCCGGCGGCCAGCACGAGATCAATGCGCTGCACGTGCCCATCGGACAGCCGGTGCAGTTGACCATGATCTCGCAGGACGTCTTTCACAGCTTCTCGATCCCGGATTTCCGCATCAAGCGCGAAGTCATTCCCGGGCGCTACTCGACGGTATGGTTCGAGGCGACGACTCCCGGCGAGTATCACCTGTTCTGCACGCAATATTGCGGGACGAATCATTCAGCCATGATCGGCACGATCACCGCTCTCTCTCCGGCCGACTACAAGAAGTGGACCGAGGATTCGACCAGCGGCATGTCGCTGGCGCAGAACGGCGAGCGGCTCTTCGCCAGCATGGGTTGCAACGCGTGCCATTCCGGCAACGCCGCGGCGCGCGGGCCGAATCTTGCGGGCGTGTACGGATCGAAGCTGCAGTTGACCAACGGCTCGCAGGTGCTGGTGAATGAGGCGTATCTGCGCGACGCAATTCTCAACCCGTCGCAGCACGTCACGGCGGGATACGCGCCCATCATGCCGACCTACCAGGGCCAGATCAGCGAAGACGGCCTGATCGACCTGGTCGAATACCTGAAGGGTTTGAATACAAACTATCGCGTCCATCAGACGTTGACGACATCGGAGTCCGACCAGGCGGCGCCTCCGGCGTCAGGGGTGGTGAAACCATGAGCGCAACCGAGAGCACAATTCTGCATCTTCCCGACCAGAGCACCGCGGTCGTTCCAAAGAAGAACTTCATCACCGCGGAAGACGGCCTGTTGAGCTGGCTGTTGACCGGCGATCACAAGCGCATCGCGATGCTGTACCTCATCTCGATCACGTTCTTCTTCTTCATCGGCGGCGCGTTTGCCGGACTCATCCGCCTCGAACTGCTGACGCCGCAGCCCGACCTGGTCGCGTCCGACACCTATAACAAGTTCTTCACCATGCACGGCGTCATCATGATCTTCCTGTTCCTGGTGCCGTCGGTGCCGGCGACGCTGGGCAACTTCCTGATCCCGATCATGCTGGGCGCGCGCGATCTGGCATTCCCCAAGATCAATCTGCTGAGCTGGTATCTCTACGTCATCGGCGGAACGCTTACGCTGACCGCGCTGGTGCTGGGCGGAGTCGACACCGGATGGACGTTTACCACACCGCTCTCGACGCATTATCTGAACACTCACGTCGTCACCACCGCCACCGCGATCTTCGTCGCGGGCTTCAGTTCCATCTTTACCGGACTGAACTTTATCGTCACCATCCACCGCATGCGCTGCCCGGGTATGACCTGGTTCCGCATGCCGCTGTTCGTGTGGGCGCACTATGCGGCGTCGATCCTGATGGTGCTGGGCACGCCGGTACTCGCGATCGCCATCGTGCTGGTCGCGCTGGAGCGGGTGATCGGCATCGGCGTCTTCGATCCGACCAAGGGCGGCGACCCGCTGCTGTTCCAACATCTCTTCTGGTTCTACTCGCACCCGGCCGTCTACATTATGATTCTGCCCGGGATGGGCGTCATCTCCGAGGTCATCAGCACGTTCAGCCGCAAGCGCGTCTTCGGTTACACGGCGGTCGCGTTCTCGTCGGTTGCGATCGCGCTATTTGGTTTCTTCGTGTGGGAACACCACATGTTCATCATGGGCGTGTCGAACTATTCGGCGCTGGTATTCTCGCTGTTGACCATGCTGGTCGCGGTGCCCTCGGCCATCAAGATTTTCAATTGGTCGTTCACGCTGCAGAAGGGGTCGATCACCTTCGAGACGCCGATGCTTTACGCGTTCGGCTTCATGGGGTTGTTCACCATCGGCGGACTGACCGGAGTTTTTCTCGGCTCGCTTGGCATGGACATTCAACTGACCGAGACGTACTTCATCGTGGCGCACTTCCACTTCGTCATGGTGGGCGGCATGCTGATGGCCTTCCTCTCGGGCGTGC
>DASWCA010000193.1:0-2834 GCA_036390355.1 Acidobacteriaceae bacterium | reverse complement strand
CACGCCAAGCCCCATCCCTGCAACAACCAAGAGCACCATCGTTCGGGCGAGGCACGCACGGCTCGTCATCGCAATCACCCCATCCTTCAAGAGGAACCAGACTACAGCCGAACCTTAGGTCCGTCGAACCTCGAACCTGCTACACTATATTCGCAATATCGAATATTCCTATGTAGCCGAGGGGCGCCAATGCAGGACTCCCTGCGCCGTTTCAAAGCCGACATCTTCCAGGCGCTCGCCCACCCCACCCGGATCGCCATCATGGAACTGCTTGAAAGCGGAGAGCTTTCCGCCGGCGAGCTGATGGAAAAGCTCGGCATCGAGCAGGCCAACCTGTCGCAGCATCTGTCCGTGCTCCGGGCCAAGCAGCTTGTCGTCAACCGCAAGTCCGGCAACCAGGTCTTCTATTCCGTCCGCGACCCCATCATCATTAAGGTCCTCGCCCTCATGCGCCGCTACTTCTACACCCACCTGCAGGAAGCGATGGATCTGCTGGGCGAGATGGACAACAAAAAGTCCGAGGTCCGCTCTTGACCCGCCCCCATCACCCCCGGGTGCCCCATGTTCGACGCAGTCCTTCCGCGTCGACCATGGGGATACACCTCACTCCGCCCACGTTTTGCTTAAAGCCACACCTCACCCTGCCCGCGTCTTGCTTAAGGGCACGGGTTCACCCGTGCCATAAATGCTTCCTTTGCAAAACGGCTTTAGGTCCGCTCTTGACCAACCTCTCCAGAAGGCGCCGGTTGCCCCATGTTCGACGCAGTCCTTCCGCGTCGACCATGGGGATACACCTCACCCCGCCCACGTTTTGCTTAAAGCCACACCTCACCCCGCCCGCGTCTTGCTTAAGGGCACGGGTTCACCCGTGCCATCAATGCTTCCTTTGCAAAACGGCTTTAGCCGCTGAGGTACGCGTTTTATGACGAGCGTCGGCCTTCTCGGCATCCTCTCGGGCCTGGCTTCGACCGCCGCTTCCCACGACCTGCGCCTTCTGCGGTTCCTCGTCACCGCCTGGGTAGCGCTCGGGATCGCGGGCCTGCCGACGCCCCGGGGCGGCCGCCTGGTTGCGCGCGTTCTCTTTCCGCTGGGTGCGCTGATCTGCGTCGCGGTCGCGGTCCTTGCGGCAATCTTTCTGCTCACGGGACAGGCGCCCCAGACGATCGTGCTCCCACTGGGCTTGCCGGACCTCCCGTTCCATCTTCGCCTGGACGCGTTGTCGGCCTTCTTTCTGTTGCTGCTCGGTGTGGCCGGCGCCGGCATCTCGACGTTTTCCGCGGGCTACTTCCGTGCGGGCGAGGGCACCGCGCCCGGCCTGATGGGTCTGCAATATCACGTGTTCCTCGCCAGCATGGCGGTCGTCATGCTCGCCGACGACGCCTACCTCTTCATGGTCGCGTGGGAGACGATGGCCCTCAGCTCCTACTTCCTCGTCACCACGCAGCACCGCATCCCCGAAATTCGCCGCGCCGGATTTTTGTATCTCATCATGGCCCACGTCGGCGCAATCTGCATCCTGCTCAGCTTCGGAGTGCTGCAGGGCGGCAGTTGGCAGTTCACCTTCGATGCCATGCGCCACGCGATGCTGACGCCATTGGGCGCGACCACCGCATTCCTGCTCGCGCTGCTGGGCTTCGGCGCCAAGGCCGGACTGGTGCCGCTGCACGTGTGGCTGCCAGAGGCTCATCCCGCCGCGCCTTCGCCGGTCTCCGCCATGATGAGCGGCATGATGCTGAAGACCGCCGTCTACGGAATTCTGCGCATCAGCTTCGACCTGTTGCACGAGCGCCAATGGCAATGGGGCGTGCTGGTGCTTGCGCTCGGACTCTTCTCCGCCTTGTACGGCGCGGCGTTCGCAGCCGTGCAGACGGACATGAAGCGCCTGCTCGCCTACTCCTCCATCGAAAACATCGGCATCATCTTTGCCGGCATCGGGCTGGCGATCCTGTTCGAGACGTGCCACCTGCCTCTGTTTGCCGCGCTCGCCCTCAGCGCGGCACTGATCCATTCGCTCAACCATGCGCTGTTCAAGAGTCTGCTCTTTCTGACGACCGGCTCCGTGCTCCACGCCACCAGCCAGCGCAGCCTCGGCAAGTTGGGCGGCCTCATCCGCCGCATGCCGTGGGTCGCGAGCATCGCCCTCATCGGGACGCTCGCCATCGCCGGCCTGCCGCCGCTCAACGGATTCGTCTCCGAGTGGCTCCTCCTCCAATCGTTCCTCTTCACTCCGCAGATCCCGCACGCGTTCGTCAACATGTTCATCCCGCTCGGCGCGGCGGTGCTGGCGCTGACCGCTGCCCTCGCGGCGTATGTGATGGTGAAGTTCTACGGCGTAGTCTTCCTCGGTCAGCCGCGCGAAGCCTCACTGACCGAAGCACGCGATGCGAACTGGTTCGAGCGCCTGGGCCTGGTCTGGCTTGCGCTGGGATGCATCGCGATCGGCATAATGCCGCAGCTTGCGTTGCGTCCCGCGGCGGGCGTCACCGGAATGCTGCTCGGCGAAAGTGTGAGGCCTACCGCATCGATCTGGTGGATCGCGCCGATCGCACCGCAGCAAGCCTCGTACAGCGGCGTGATCCTGCTCTTCGGAATCATCGCCGTGGTCGGCGTTACGTTCCTGCTCGTACGCCTGGTGGCGCACGGCCGCATGCGCCGCGTCCCCGCGTGGGACTGCGGCTATCCGCATCAGACCGCACGCATGCAGGACACCGCGGAAGGTTTCGGCCAGCCCATCCGGCACATGTTCGGCGCATTCTTCCGCATGCAGCGCGACCTGCCGCGGCCCACCGACAATCCTCCGCGCTACCGCATTCGCATCGAAGACCGCTTCTGGC
>DASWCA010000192.1:0-2127 GCA_036390355.1 Acidobacteriaceae bacterium | reverse complement strand
GGCACGTTGCGCAACATGTAAGTGACGAAGACCTGCGTGCCGATAACCTTGATCGCGTACGGAGCATAGCCCGCGGGAATGTTCGGGTCGGTGAACGAACCGGCCAGCGTCGCCGCCTTGAAGGTGGTGTCGTAGATCTCGACGTTGCCGCCCAGACCGAAGTTCGGCACCAGCAGGAAGCTCCCGGTCGTGTTGGTGACCAGGGCCAGATCGGTGTACACGGCGGTCTTGGAACTGTTGTTGATGGCGATCAGAGAGCGGTTGCCGGTTGCGGAGAGTGCTCCGTTCCATCCGGAGATGGTGCCGTCAAGCGTTGAGAAGAGGAACGATGCCTTGGCTGCGTTCGACAGAATGAAACCCGCGGTGCCGTTCTGGACCGTGCCGGTGGGCGTGCCGGTGCCTGTCCCGGAGGCTGGAGGAACAATAGCCTTGAAGGTCCCAAGGACTCCGGCAACGGAACTGAGGTAGCTGAATCCGGTGCCGTTGGTATTGATCCACAAAGTGTTGCCGCCGGAGATGCCCCACGGATTCACAAACCCAGCGTCGATGGTGGGATTCGCTCCCGCAATGGCTGCGTCTGAAAGGATCGGGGTCACCGTGTAGACGCCTGCGGTCTGGGCCGTTGAAAGACCGCTGAATACGGTCGCCGCCAGCGCGACATACAGCGTCGCTGCCTTCATCGTCCTGAGAGAAGCCCGGTAGGGCCTGAGGCGCTGATCGCTGGCAGGAGCCAGAGTTTCCTGCATCGCCGACTGGTGCATGTTGACCTCGCTCTATCGCTTTTTTTGCCGGTGATCCTATCTGCCGGCAAGATGGAGAGTAGGCCGTTGCCGCAGGCAATGTGTCAGCCGCGTGTCAGTGGCGAGTCATCTGATTATCACAATATTGTCGCGAAGTGGGTCTGGACTACTTAAGATGAGCAATCGAGCCGTTAGAACCTGTTTAATGACTCATGGGCAGGCCCCGGAACGTGACCTCAGCGGCTAAAGCCGCACTGCACATACAGCATTTACGGCACGGATAAATCCGTGCCCTTAAGCAAAACGTGAGCGCTGCGGGCGTTTGAAGTGAAGCGATGCGGGCGTTTGAAGTGAGTTGTTAGACAGATTCTTACATCAGCACTGGCCAGTCGTTCTGCCAACTGATGTGCTTGAGCCACAGGTAGGTCGCGCCATTTTCCGTCATCTTCAGCGCGTGGAAGACGAGGATGCTCTCCCCGGTCTGCGCATCGACATACGCAGTGCCACCGCCGGGAGCGTTCCATATTCCCTCCCCTTGCAGGATGACGGTACCGCCGCCTTCGATCATGGAGGTTCCGCTGCTATCGACAAACGGCCCCTGCGGGCTGGTGGAGCGCCCCACCATCTCCTTGTAGTCGTCGGTTGCGGCGTCGGTGTTGCAGCAATAGTCGACTGAAACGAAGAGATAGTAGAAGCCGCCGTGGCGGACGATGGACGCGCCCTCGATGGGGTTGTTGGGCACCTCAGGCCGGCTCGCAAGCGCAAATCTCGAGGCATTCACGATGGGCGCGCCTGTTTGCGGATCGATCTGGACCTGTTTGATCCCCGACCAATAACTGCCATAGGTCATCCAGATGCTGCCGGCCGGATCGATTGCGATATTCGGATCGATGGCGTTGAAGTTGTCACCTGGTAGGGATTCCAACGCTTCGCCCGCGTCCACCCACTTGTAGGCCGGATCGGACGCGTCCAGAGTGGTGTTGGTTGCGAGCCCAATGACGGAACGCTGCGATCCGGCGGTCGATCCCGCGTAGTAAAGGTGATACAGGCCGTTGAAGTAGGAGATGTCCGGCGCCCAGAGCGCAATCGCGCCCGGCACCTTGCTCTGAACCCAGGCGGGAATTTGCTGGAAGACGCTGCCGCAGGAAGTCCAGTTCACCTCATCCTGCGAGCATCGGATGGGGAGATAGTTTCCCGGGGGAAGTCCGAACCAGTCGGACGTGAAGACGTAATACGTGCTGCCCTGGCGGATGATGCTGGGATCGTGCAGCGGCTGGGTCGATCCGGTTAACGCGTAGCCAGTCAGCGTGGTGCTTGCAGCAGGCGCGTAGGAAAGGTTTCCTTCCAGCTTCGGGAGGGGCGCGGGCGCAGCGACGCTCGCGCATCC
>DASWCA010000191.1:0-1668 GCA_036390355.1 Acidobacteriaceae bacterium | reverse complement strand
CAGTCCGCGGCCTACTTCAGTGCCCTGCACTTCATCCCGGTCTCGACTACGGCTCTGCTGCTCTACACCTTTCCCGTGGTGGTCACCCTGCTGGCAGCCCTGCTTTTCCACGAACCGCTCGGCTGGACGAGGATCGTCGCCGTCGTCCTGGCGTTCATCGGCACGATGCTCGTGGTGCAGGCGCAACTGGCGGCGGCCTCGCCCATCGGCATCATCCTGGGACTGACGTCGGCGGCCGTCTACTCGGGCTACATCCTCCTTGGAAGTCGGCTGCTTCCCGGGATCCCGCCCGTTTCGGCGACCGCCACCATCGCGACCGCCGCCGCGATCGTGTGGGGCGGATTCGCGGCCGCGACCGGCCAGCTGGCGGTGAATTGGACGCCCTCGCGATTGGCGCTCCTCGTTGGCTTTGCGGTGATCGGGACGACCATTCCCGTCCTGGCATTCATTCTGGGCCTCAGATTGCTCGGCGCATCCCGATCGGCCATCCTCAGTACGTTCGAGCCGGCGAGCAGCGTGCTGCTGGCGGTCCTCATCCTCGGGGAAGCCGCCAATCCCATCCAGTATCTTGGCGGCGCCTTCATCCTGTCCTCGGTCGTTGTGCTCGAGGGGCGGGGCTGGCTCGCCTCTCGGGCGTTGGCGCAAGCCACGCGCGAGTAGACCGTTGCGCTGCTAGCAGATATGACTCCTTCTCGGAAGTTACACAAGAATGACAAGCTCTGGGGAGCGGTTGCAGAAGCGCTGGTCGCCGCTTATGCGCTCATGAGCGCGAAGGGCAAGCTGTCGTCTTACCGCCCATTTACCGACGTCGACGGAAAAGACCTCGTGATTGATCTGGCTGGCGGCTTCAAAGATATCTACCTTCAGGTGAAGTGCGCGCTTGGAATCGACCGCAATGGTCGGATCGGGGGGACGGTGCGGCTGCACCGCGATCAAATTCCGTCAAGTCCGAAATTCGTCTATGTCTTTTGCCTACTCGATCGGCGGAAGATGGAGCTGGCTCGAATCTGGGTCGTACCGTCGGCCATCTATTACAAGCGCGCCTATCGGACCTTGCTACCGAAGGGAATGATTCAGTTCAATTTCGACTACCGGACTGCGGGCGACGACCGATGGGATCCTTACGAGGTGACGCGAGAGGAGCTCGGGCCGAGGCTCGTCAAACTCATCAGGTCGGCTGCCAAGCGTCGATCCCGCATCAACCGCGAGGCCTTAACCGGCCGTTGGATTGCGCTGGCTGCCTAATCAAGCCTCGAGGCTCCTGAGCCATCCTTATAATCCGCGGTGCCGCGCCCCCTTAGCTCAGTGGACCAGAGCGGATGCCTTCTAAGCATTAGGTCGCAGGTTCGAATCCTGCAGGGGGCACCACTGTCCTGTCTCAAGAGATCCCGGACGCCTGTCGCAAGACATTATGGACAGGCCAGCGTCCGTTGAGGGGCTGGTAGTCACGGGTTGGGTCGATGGTCAGAGCGCGGAGGAGCTCCCCCTCCTCGGTCACGATTCGGACCTGAGCGCCAGCCACGAAGAGGTGGACGTGTTTGTTCCGGTGAGCGGCGCCGATGCGGACGTGTCGGAGCCGGCTGCGGTAGCGCAGGGTGACCGTGCCGGTCTTGTCGATGCGGTCGTGGCGGACCCGGTACTGGATGGAAGCGAGCTCAGCAGCGGGTC
>DASWCA010000190.1:0-2005 GCA_036390355.1 Acidobacteriaceae bacterium | reverse complement strand
GGCGATCTGCGACGCAGTGCCGTGAAGCAGATCGCGAGCGGACGCTTTGGCGTCACCGCGAATTACCTGGTGAATGCGGACGAGATTCAGATCAAGATGGCGCAGGGCGCCAAGCCTGGCGAAGGCGGTCAATTGCCGGGGCACAAGGTCGACGAGATCATCGCGAAGCTGCGTTACTCGATCCCCGGTGTTGGCCTCATCTCTCCGCCGCCGCATCACGATATTTATTCCATCGAAGATCTGGCTCAGTTGATCTACGACCTGAAGAATGTGAACCCGCAGGCGCGCATCGCAGTCAAGCTGGTCGCCGAGGCCGGAGTCGGCACGGTGGCTGCGGGCGTCTCCAAAGCGCACGCCGATGTGGTGCTCATCTCCGGTGACAACGGCGGCACGGGAGCATCGCCGCTCAGCTCCATCAAGCACGCAGGACTGCCATGGGAACTCGGCCTGGCGGAGACGCAGCAGGTGCTGCTGCTGAACGATTTGCGCAGCCGCATTCGGGTGCAGACGGACGGTAAGCTGCAGACCGGCCGTGATGTAGTCATCGCCGCGCTCCTGGGCGCCGAAGAGTATGGCTTCGCCACCATGCCGCTGATCTCGATGGGCTGCATCATGATGCGCAAGTGCCATCTGAATACCTGCGCGGTCGGCATCGCTACGCAGGACCCGGTCTTGCGTGCGCGCTTCCAGGGCCAGCCCGAGCACGTCATCAACTTCTTCTTCTTTATCGCGGAGCAGGTCCGTCAGCATATGGCGAAGCTCGGCTTCCGAAAGGTCGACGAGATGGTGGGTCGCGTGGATCGCCTGGACGCCGCGGTCGCCGATGCGCATTGGAAGGCGAAGGGCATCGATCTTTCCTCGATTCTTTTCTCGCCAACCCTGCCTTCGCACGTCGGACGGCGGAGGACGAAGTCTCAGGATCACGGACTCGACCAGGCGCTCGACCATGCGCTCATCCAGCAGGCCAAGCCGGCGCTCGAATCGAAGCAGCAGGTCACAGGAAGCTTTGCCATACGCAACGTGCATCGCACGGTGGGAGCCATGCTGGGCGGCGAAATCGCGCGCCGCTACGGAACCGCCGGATTGCCGGAGGGGACCATCCACTTCCGCTTCCAGGGCTCGGCTGGACAGAGCTTTGGCGCGTTCGTTCCTTCAGGCGTGACGATGGAATTGGAGGGCGATGCCAACGACTATGTTGGCAAGGGCCTCTCCGGTGGACGCATTATCGTCTATCCTCCAAAGACATCGAGTTTCCTGCCCGAGGAGAGCATTCTGGTGGGCAACGTCGTGCTCTACGGAGCAACTGGCGGCGAAGCCTTCCTGAGCGGCATCGCGGGCGAGCGATTCGCGGTTCGCAACTCCGGCGCGACGGCGGTGGTCGAGGGCGTAGGCGATCACGGCTGCGAATACATGACCAACGGAACAGTGGTTGTGCTGGGAGCAACAGGCCGCAACTTCGCTGCCGGTATGAGCGGAGGCCGCGCCTACGTCTACGACGATCAGGGCGACTTCTCCACGCGCCGCTGCAACCGCGCCGCCGTGGATCTGGAACCGCTGGCCGCCGAAGAGGATCTGAACATCGTGCGCGCATTGCTGCAACGCCACATCGATCTCACCGGAAGTCCGCAGGCCGCCTGGATACTGGAGCACTGGGACACCACGCAGGCTCGCTTCATCAAAGTCTTCCCGCACGAACATAAGCGGGTGATGGGCGTTCCGCGCGCCGAAGCGGTGTATGTTTCCCCCACTAACTCTTCGTCGCCTCTCGTGGCAATAGGACAGGTGCAGCATGGGTAAGGTCACTGGTTTTCTTGAAATCAAGCGTGAACAGCCGACTCGCCGCAAGGTGGAGGACAGGCTCAAGGATTGGCAGGAGATCTACGAGCCATTCCCGGAGGAGAAGCAGCGCGAGCAGGGCGCCCGCTGCATGGATTGCGGCGTGCCTTTCTGCCACAGCGGATGCCCGGTCAACAATCTGATCCCCGACTGGAACGATCTGGTCTAC
>DASWCA010000189.1:0-2410 GCA_036390355.1 Acidobacteriaceae bacterium | reverse complement strand
TTTCGCTACAGCTATCAATCGCTCGTCTCGCCGCCCTCGGTCTACGAGTACAACGTAGCTCGCGCCGCCACCGACATTGCAATCGGCGAATCGAAACTCCTCAAGCAGCAGGAGGTCCCCGGCGGCTTTGATCCCGCCTGCTACGCCTCGGAGCGAATCTGGGTGGAGGCACCCGACACAGTCTCGCCCACCGGCACCATCCCGGTCCCCGCCTCCATCGTCTACCGCCGCGACAGCTTCCACCACGACGGCGCCAATCCGCTCTACATCTATGGATACGGCTCCTACGGCTATCCGCTGCCCGTAGGCTTCTCGCCCACGCGCCTGTCTCTGCTCGACCGCGGAATCGTCATGGTCTACGCACACATCCGCGGCGGCGGCGAGCTAGGCGACGCCTGGCACGACGCCGGCAAGATGCAGGTCAAGCGCAACACCTTCACGGATTTCATCGCCATCACCGAACAGCTTATCGCGCGCAAGTACGGCGCTCAGGGCCGCGTCGCCATCGAAGGCGGTAGCGCCGGCGGCCTGCTGATGGGGGCAGTCGTCAACATGCGCCCCGATCTCTTCCGCGTCGTCCTCTCCCACGTTCCTTTCGTGGACATCATGAACACGATGCTCGACGCCACCCTGCCCCTCACCGTCGCCGAGTACGAAGAGTGGGGCAACCCCAACGAGCCTGAGGCCTTCGCCACCATGCTCAGCTACTCGCCTTACGACAATCTGGACAAACTCGCCGGCGCACCCATCCCCGCGATGCTGGTCAAGACGAGCCTCAACGACTCGCAGGTGATGTACTGGGAGCCGGCGAAGTACATCGCCCGCCTCCGCACGATCAAGAACAACGACACGCCGCTGCTGCTCCACATCAACATGGATGCCGGGCACGGCGGAGCGTCCGGCCGCTACGATTACTTGAAAGAAATCGCATTCGACTACGCGTTCCTGCTTACGCAACTTCGTGTGGTTCAACTCAATCCCTAAACCGCTGTCATTCTGAGCGCAGCGAAGAATCCCCGCATTACGTCTTTGCGGGCGGATAAGTTCTCTTTGTGGGTGGATAAGCCAAGAGTTCCATCGGCATCCAGGTGCCGGCTTCCAGAATCACGCGGTCAACCACAGCATCCGCAGGTAAATCGAAGCGCGCCATCAACTCCTCGATCTCAGCAATGGCATCCTGGTTTTCGAGTGTTACCGTCATGCTGCTCATGCCCGCGATTCTACTCCGCATCTATCCAGAACACACTAGAACCACTGAAGACTCATGGTTTCAATCGGCCTTTTCGAATGGTTATTCCGAGGGATCGCAAGAGATCAGACTGATATCTCTCGTCCTTGTGGGCATCCGCCAGATGAGAGTTGTATCGTGTTCGGGCAAGATCAAGCGCCGTTTCCGAGCTTTCCGCAGACACTATGGCGTCCTTCAACAGCCGACATTCCTCGCAGTCCGGGTACGCATAACGGGTCGGGTACGCAGCCAGCTTTCGTTCTGAATGGTACTCATTCATTCCATTTTCTATAAAGCAGGGAGCGTCCTCCACACCGCAAACAGGACATTTTATTTGATGTACAGAGGGCATAACGATTGGACTTCCTTCGGGCTTAGGTTAAGTGACTCGCATAAATCATGCACTCTTCAACGTCGGTCTCCCGTACTTCTTCAAATAACGCATCGCCGCAGGCATCCACACCGGGTCTTCAAGATGCGCCACCCTCGAATTACACCACCAGCACAACAAACCGCGCACTTTGCCGGTCACATGATCGTGGTCGACAGCAAGCCGCACGGGGGCATCCTTGCCGGGGTGACGCCGACGCTCTGGCTGATTGCATATAGCGCAAACACCGTTCTGCTTCTTCAGTTGTTGTGCGTACCAGACCTCATCCGTACCATAGCGTTTCATCCCCGCACGAATTTTGACCTGCGGATGCGTGGCCCAGTAAACCCTCTGATGAGCCAATGCCCTCTCAGGGTGGCGGGCGTTGTCCTCCCGCACCTGCTTGGATACACAGGCGCGACAACGCGGACGCCACTTACCCTTCTTCGGACCACTCGGATACACGTAGGTCCTCGGCCCACTACACCCCGTACACACATTTCGTTCAGAGGTGTCGACTGGGCGGCTTGGCCTTCGCTTCTCCCTGCTACGTCGCTGGCTAGCCAATTGCGACTGATTCCGGCAGCGCCGACAAAGCGAATTGAGTAAACCGTTACGTTCCCCGCCGTTGATGACGTAGTCTCGCGGGGCACCGCACCGATTGCAAGGTTTTCGGTCGGAACCACCACGCACCCAACCAACCATCCCCGCTTTAATCGTCGCCTTGGATGCGTATTTCTTCATGGGCCCTACCCCGCCGCTGTCTCCTCTTCCACCTTATCGCCCTCGCCTGGCGCCAGGAACAGGTTCGT
>DASWCA010000188.1:0-6346 GCA_036390355.1 Acidobacteriaceae bacterium | reverse complement strand
GAAACAGTTTAGGGGATTCTGTCGATTCAGCGGAAATAGTGCGGGACGAAGCTGCTTAGGTTGTCGGTGACCGGGCCGGCGGATTCGCGAATGCCCATGCCGCCGCACTCCTGATCGATCATCCAAAGTCCGAGGACCGGGTAGCGCGGCTTGCCGGTTGCGTCCGTAAAGACGGCTTGCGGTGCGAGCGCCTGAACGATGCGCGCGCCGTCGTACGGACCGCTGGTGCTTACCATGCGGGAGCCGTTGCGAACCAAAGTGATGTTCGCTCCCTCGCGCCCGAGCAGAGGTTTGCTGACGAAATCACGCATGCCGTGAGAGTCGTCAGGACCCGCTTCGAAGTATGCTGGCAGCAGATTCTTGTGATTCGGATACAGCTCCCAGAGGATGGGAAGAATGCCCTTGTTGGAGAGCAGCATCTTCCAGATGGGCTCGATCCAGTGCATCTCGCGGTAGATCTCCAGAGCGTGCAGGGCGAATTGCTCCAGCAGCATCGTCTCCCATGGATAGAGCTTGAAGATGGAGTCGATGCGGTTTTCGTCCAGATCGAGAAATGCGCTGCGGTCGTCGTTCCAGCCGATGTCCAGCATCGCAATGCGCTCTGTGGAGAGGCTCGCCTGCTGTGCCGTGTCTTCAAGATAGGCCAGCGTGAGAACATCTTCCGGCTCTTCGGTGCCCGCAAAGTAGACGGGCTTGCTGAGGTAGGGCGCAATGTCCTTCCACTTGGCGATAAGGCGCTCGTGGATAGAGTTGAACTGGTCCGCCTTGGGTGTGGTGAACGACAGGAAACGATGTTCCGACGGGAGTGTGGACGCGACGTCTTCAAGCCAATGCCATTGCACCACCGCAGCCTCCAGAAGCGAGGTGGGTGTATCGGCGTTGTACTCAAGCAGCTTTGGCGATTCGCCTGCGTCGACGCCGGCCCAACTAAAGTCGAACCGGCCATAGAGCGCGGGAGGCTCGGCGTTCCAGGCCCACTCGATCATCGGAACAGCTTCGGGGCGGATTGCAAGTTCGGCGTAGCGCTTGTTGTCGATGATGTGCTGCGCCGCGGCGAGACACATCTCCTGCATCCCGTTCGCCGCCGCTTCCAGCGTGTCCACTTCGGCCGCGGTGAACGCGTAACATGCCGACTCGTCCCAGTACGTGCGGCCTGTGCTGGCCATCGCCTCGGGCGAGTGGTACGTGAGGCCAACTGCTTCGACCTTCGATTGCCAGTTGTCGCGGGGAGTGATCGCTATCCGCTGCATTATTCACCCGCTCCGCCGCTGAAGGTGCTGCCGAACCCACCTCGCGACGTGGGAGACGCGTAGGAGTGGCCCGGGGCAGCAACGAATCCGCCGCCGCCCACCGCGCTTCCACGGCTGTATCCGCCCCATCCGCCGTAGTACCACCGGAACGGGTAGGGGTAGAATCCGACGCCTGGCTGAGGCTGCTGTTGTTGCTGCTGCGCGCGGCAGAGACTGTCGTCGACCACCGTGTTGTGTTCGTCGACGCAGCGCTTCATCTCCTTACTTCGGCATCCCGCAAGAAAAGCGAGGGCGACAGAGGCAAGCAGTGGAGCGGCGACGTTGGCGGACTTTTTCACGGACATTCGAACCGGATGCTACTTCGTTTCTTCGACGAAGACCTTCTGCGCAGCGATGAGGCCGGTACCGAAGGCCAGGTTGGGAAGCGAGAGTTTGAGGGCGACGGCGACCTGTTCGAGCGCACCGATCACCGCGATGGTGTCCATGTAGTCAAAGAAGCCGATGTGGGCGATGCGGAAGAGCGAGCCCTTCATCTCGCCCTGCCCATCGGTGACGATGATGGCGAATTTCGAGCGGAGCCCTTTGACAATGCTGCCGGAGTCGACTCCTTCGGGCGGCAGGATCGCGGTGGCTGCAGCCGCCTCGCTGCCCTTGGGTGCGAAGAGCTTGAGCCCCATGGCGGTGGCTGCGGCGCGGGTCATCGCGGCGCAGGTTTCGGCGTTATGCACCAGCTTCTTGCGGCCTTCGACGAGATTGCCTTCGGCCTGACCCGCGATGTAGTCCAGCGCGGCGCCCATGGCAGCGATGAGGGCTACGGATGGAGTGTAGGCGGACTCGCCCTTGACGGCGTTCTTGCGTTCCTTGCGCAGATCGAAGTAGTAGCGCGGGTTGTAGGTGGCCTCCATGCGGTCCCACGCGCGCGCGCTGACGGCGAGGAAGGACAGGCCGGGAGGAATCATCAGCGCCTTCTGCGAGCCGCCGATGAGGACGTCGATACCCCAGGCGTCCATGTCGAGGGTGGTGGTGCCGAGGCCGGTGATGGCGTCGACGACAAACAGCGCCTCGGACTTCTGCTCCTTGAGAAGCTGACCGATGGCCTGCACATCGTGGCGAACGCCGGTGGAGGACTCCGTGGCCTGCACGAAGACAGCGCGCGTCTCCAGCTTGAGTGCGGCTTTGACCTCGTCGAGGAAGAAGGTGCTGCCGTAGGGAGCGGAGATGACATCGACTTCGCAGCCAAAGGCTTTGGCGATGCCGGTCCAGCGCTCGCCGAACTTGCCGGCGGTGAGGACGAGGACGCGGTCGCCGGGAGAGGTGAGGTTCGAGACCGCGGCTTCCATGGCTCCTGTGCCGGAGCTGGCGAGGATCAGCACATCATTTGTGGTGCCGACGAAGTCTTTGAGCTGGCCGAGAACGCGGGTGTAGAGGGCGCGGAACTCCGCGGTGCGATGGTGGATATCGGCTGCGGCCATCGCGAACTGGGCGGCAGGAAGCAACGGCGTTGGGCCGGGAGTGTAGAGGCGTGTCTTTCGGATCATAGTTCTATTGTACTGAGCCTTTCCGAGGGCTTGCGGGCGAATACCGACCACGGATTTTCACGGATAAATACGGATCAAGAATGGTTTCTTGATTAAATCGGTTCTTTATCCGTGTGATCCGTGGTCGTGGTTTCATTTCGCCAGTTCGGCTTTGACCAGTTCGGAGACGAGTTTTCCGTCCGCGCGAAGGCCAGTGGCGAGAATGCGTTGCTGAACGAGCTTCATGGCAGCGCCCATGTCGCGCGGGCCAGGTTTCTGGCCGCCGCTCTCGGCGAGGTGGGCGATGGCGGTCTGGACGATTTCGCGGATCTGATCTTCACCGGCGGCCTGGGGCATGTAGGCCTCGATCATGGTGATCTCGGCCTGCTCCTTGGCGGCAAGTTCGGGACGGTCGCCCTTGGTGAAGCTTTCGACCGACTCGCGGCGCTGCTTGAGCAGCGTGGACAGGATCTGGGTCTGCTCGGCGTCGGTCAGCGGCTCGCGCTTGTCGATCTCTTTGGAGCGGAGCGCAGACTTGACCATGCGTAAGGTGGTGAGGCGGTGCTCTTCCCTGGCTTTCATAGCGGTGATGATGTCGGCATTGATCTTTTCGCTGATGCTCATTCTCGGTCTTTCCCTGCTACCCCCCCGGGGGGTGGTGGCCTTAAGTCTCGCGTTTTCAATAATATGCTAAAAACTGCTCTTGCAAATATTTGATTCCAGATGGGTTAGAGTCAAATATTTCCATTCATTGGGGTTACGGCTGTGTGCCCTCCCGCAGGCTGGTCTGCTCCCGGTTTGGAAATGCCATCTTCTTTAATTTTACGCTTTTGGGAGGGTGAAACCGCCAACTATCTTTTGCGCGAAAAGGTGCGTGGTTGCTGGGGATTCACGTTTTTGCCGTGGTTGAGGGGCTTGACATGCGATTTTGCTGAGCAAATTCGCGTTTTTTTCTTCGGGCAGCGGACCCGAGCAGGAAGTGCCGATTGTTGCCTGCTGGTTGTGATTTGGCCACTATGATAGTAGAAAACTATAGTAGGGTCACTCATTCATGAGCATACGTAGGGTGAATTGGCAGCGGTCGATGGTGCGGATAGGAACACTGGCGGTTTTCGTTGGCGTGGCTTCGGCGAGCGCGCAGGTTTTGCATGCGAGAGGGACACGGCCCTCGTTTGCCGTGGCGAGTATTCGGCCAAGCTCGCCGGACGAGATATTTAGTGCGCACACGGTGCGGCCCGACAGCTTTACGGGACGGGCTATGACGGTGAAGCAGATTATCTCCTATGCGTATGGAATCACATTTGACGGCGAGCTTTTGGGCGGGCCGAAGTGGATTGGAACGGAGAGGTTCAATATCGCAGCGAAGCCGGACGACGCGGAAACCGCGGCACTGACCGGGCTGTCGCAGGACGATGTGGATGAGCAGATGCGCTTGATGGTTCAGACGCTGCTGGCAGAGCGGTTTGGATTAAGAGTGGGCTTTGCAAAGAAGGAGGCCCCGGTTTATGAACTGGTGGTGGCGAAGGGCGGGCTGAAGTGCAAGAAGGTGGGAGCGGAGACGCCCCTCGCGAAGATGCCTCCGCCGCGGTTCCACTGGACGGCACTCCCTCCGCCCCCTCCTCCGCCGCGGGGCTGGACTCCTCCGTCGCCCGAGGAGTCGCGGACTCTGACCCAGGCGATGCACATCCGGACGCAGTACTGGCCATTCTGGCTAGTAGTCACCGCCCTGAGCCATGAGCCGGAGGTGGGCGGGCGGGTGGTGCTGGATAAGACGGGATTGGAGGGAAACTACGACTGTGAGATGTCGTGGTCGCGCGCAGGTTCGGATGGGAGCGGGCCCTCGTTCTTTACGGCGATCCAGGAACAAATGGGATTGAAGCTGGAGCCGGCGAAGGGCCTAGTGGAGGTGGTGGTCATCGACTATATTGAGCGGCCTTCGGAGAATTGAGGGCTGAAGGCGGCGCGGGATCGAATGAGTCAGCGGCCCAACAGCGCATTGATATTTCTGCTGCCGTGGAGGACGCGGAGTATCACGACTTGGTGGTCCTGGATGCGGTAGACGATGATGTAATCGCCGACGGGAAAGGTTCTCAGGCCGGGACGAAGGTCTTCATCGCGGGCACGCCCGATATGGGGGTGGGTGGCAAGCAAGAGAAAACGGTCGATGATCGAGTCGATGAGCCGATCGGCGATCTCGTAGCTGCCACTTTGGATCGCGATGTACCGCCAGATGCCATCCAGGTCGGCGTCCGCCTGCGGAGTTCGCAAATGGGTCATCGGGAAGCAGGATTCGCTTCGCGGTCGAGGGACGCACGTCCGCGCTGCTTGATGCTGTCTGCGAGTTCCCGCATGGACTGTTCTGTCATTTCGCGGCCTTCACCGCGAGTGAGGGATGCCTCAGCCTCGTCGACAGAAGCCAGAATCTCGGCGCGGGTGCGTTCGCGCTCTTCCCAGAGCGAAAGGGCCTCACGGATCGCATCTTCCTCTTCACGGAGGCGGCCACTCTGGATAGCCTGGCCCACAAAGGCCTTCTGGTCGGGAGTGAGTTGCACATCCATCATCTCTTTAGCGTAGGAGGGTGAAATCGGGGTGTCAAGTGGCCGGTTTGCGATAGCATACTTAGGTGAATGCCATGCGTCTGAATGATATGAATCGTTTCTGGTCCCTCCTTGTCGTCTTCGCGCTTGCGATGACTCTGCCTCTCGCCGTTCTACCTGTATCTGCTCAAAGGGCTGCGCCTCCGGGGACTGGCGATACCTTCAAGGACACGTCGATATTGAAGCCTCCGGCCGGGGCGAAGGTGGCGATCATCGAGTTCGAGGACCTGGAGTGTCCGGCGTGTTCGGCGGCTTATCCGACTGTTCATGCCGCGGCAGCGCACTACAACATTCCGCTGGTGCGGAGAGATTTTCCTTTGGGCGGGGCTCATATCTGGAGCTTCGACGCGGCGGTCTGGGCGCGCTATCTGCAGGACAAGGTTTCGCCAAAGACCGCGGATGATTATCGCGGGGCGGTGTTCGCGGCGCAGATGGGGATCGCGAGCAAGGACGACATGCTGAACTTCACGCGGCGGTTCTTCCAGACGCATGGACTGCAGATGCCGTTCGTACCCGATCCGACCGGCCAGTTCAGCAACGAGGTCAAAGCGGAAAAGGCGATCGGCGAGAAGCTGGGAGTGCAGCACACGCCGACCATCATCGTATGCAGCCAACGCGAATGGGTGCACGTGACGCGGACCGATCTGCTTTACCAGACGATCGAAGAGGTTGAGGCGAAGGCCGGACCGGCGACCCCAGTGAAGGCAACCCCGGCAAAGAAGATACCTGCAAAGTCAACCACCCACTAGGCCCAGGCGAGCAAAAAGGGAGTAAGACTTGAAGCGACTCGGGATATTACTCTCTGGCCGCGGTTCGAATTTCGTCGCGATTGCCGACGCTATTCGCGCACACCGCCTCGAGGGCGCGGCCATTGCTGTGGTGCTGTCGAATATTCCTGACGCAGCTGGGCTGAAGATCGCGCAGGAGATGGGACTGCCGGCATTTTCCGTTCCATCCGCGGGGCGCAAGCGCGCGGAACACG
>DASWCA010000187.1:0-2545 GCA_036390355.1 Acidobacteriaceae bacterium | reverse complement strand
TATCCGCAGCCTGGTCCAGCCGGCGCGCGTTCGATACAGCCCTATGACTTTTCAGGCCGAATCCCCGACATCGCCCCAACCATCTGCGCGGCCACGAATTGAAGTGAAACAAGCCAACAAATTCCGCCGAGTAGAACCGGTGAGTTGCTTCCGTTTGGGCAGCATTAGATTGTCCAATCTCTGCGCACACCGTTTAACGCCCCGGGTTCGTAGAAGGAACACAAGTGCGGCGATCGAGACTGGTCAGTGAGGCCAACTTCACTTTGATCTCCCGGGCCGGCCCGCGCACGATCTCACATAAGCGATGAAGAGCTGAAGGAGTTCAGCAACGTCATCGTGAGTTTCGTTGCCTTTTCCGGCAGCCGACGTGATGCCAGTTCACGACTGTCGCCATATTCTCTATCAGCAAAACCTTCGCCCATCTCGGCCACAGGCACCAAGAGACCAACCAAAAATGGGCGATCCCACTCGTAAGGTCCAAATATTGGATGCGACTGACATAGCAAGGAGTTAGCCCGCATTTCTCACCGAAAAATTGAAAAAGGCTGTCGCTTTCTGGCATAAGTATTTTTGGGAGAAAGACTTCTGCCGGAGAAGGAGGACAGCCTTTTGCGGACACAGTGTAACCAAGAACCCTTCGAATTTCATCCTCTGAATCAACGCCGGGTGGTAGGCCGGTTTGACGGAGGAGCGATGACCACAGACGCGGGCGGGTTGCTGCTGCGCGAGGTGGAGAAGCGGACGGGGATCATCGAGCGCTTCGCGGCCTGCTTTCGAGACCATCGGGTCCCAGAGCAGGTGGAGCACACGGTTCGAGAACTGGTGGCGCAGCGGGTTTATGGGCTGGCGCTGGGCTACGAAGACCTGAACGACCACGACCAACTGCGCGCCGATCCGCTGCTGGCGGTGCTGGCCGAGAAGCCCGATCCGACGGGCCAGACCCGTGCGCGCGAGCGGGATCGGGGCAAGGCCCTGGCGGGCAAGAGCACGCTGAACCGTCTGGAACTGACCCAGGCCGTGGTCGAGGAGAAGGAACGCTACAAGAAGATCGCACTCGATCAGGAGGCGGTGGACCGGCTCTGGGTCGAGCTTTTTACAGAGGCTCACGCCGAGCCTCCGGCCGAGATCGTCCTGGACCTGGATGCGACCGACGACCCGGTGCACGGCCAGCAGGAAGGGCGATTCTTCCACGGCTACTACGGGCACTATTGCTATCTGCCGCTCTACATTTTCTGCGGCGATCATCTGTTGTGCGCGCGGCTGCGGCCTTCGAATATCGACGCGGCGGCGGGGTGCCGGGAGGAAGTCGAGCGGATCGTCGCACAGATTCGGCAGGCCTGGCCGGGTGTGAAGATTACGCTGCGCGGCGATGCGGGGTTTTGTCGCGAAGAGCTGATGGCCTGGTGCGAGGAGAACCAAGTGGACTACGTGCTGGGGTTGGCGAAAAACCAGCGATTGAAGGCGGAGATCGCGAGCGAACAGGAACAAGCGGCTACGGAGTATGCGCAGACCGGGAAGCCGGCGCGGGTCTTCAAGGAGTTCGTCTATCAGACGCGGGAGAGTTGGTCGCGGGCGCGGCGCGTCATCGCCAAGGCGGAACACCTGGAGCAGGGTTCCAATCCCCGCTTCGTGGTGACCTCGCTCACCGCCGAGGCCTGGGAAGCTCGCCGCTTGTATGAGCAACTCTATTGCGCGCGCGGGGAGATGGAAAACCGCATCAAAGAACAACTCATGCTGTTCGCGGACCGCACCTCGACGGCCTTTCTGCGCAGCAATCAGATCCGTCTGGATTACTCCTCCGCCGCCTACCTGCTGGTGGAGGCCCTGCGCCGCTTAGGCTTAAAAGCCACGGAGCTGGCGCGAGCCCAATCGGCAACCATCCGGCTGAAGGTGCTGAAGATCGGAGCGCTGATCCGCATCACGGTGCGCAAGGTGTGGGTGTCGTTGGCCGGAGGCTATCCCTACGCGGAACTGTTTGCCCGCGTTCATGCCGCGCTTCAGGCGCTCCCCCTGCGGTGCTGAGCGATGCGGCGAGGATTCATCCGGATGGTCAGGCCAAGATATCCACAGCCGGAAGTGTGACCTCTTCGATCGCGAAGTCGCTGCCCATCAACCCCAAGTCCGCCAGCCGGCCTACACGTGATCCCAAGAAGTCCAGAAATTCAGATCCCGACCAACCCTCAGGGCTCGAAATCAGTTTCTAAAAACCTGGTGAGAAATGCGGGCTAGAGGGGTGTGGGATGAACCTTTCGGTTTGCTACGGCGCGGCAGCGGCGCGTCAGACGCGCGGCGCTTCGATGCCCAGATATTCCTGAATGGTCATGCCGACTTTTTGGCGGAAGCGTTCCGCAAGCGACGGGATGGAGCCGCTCGGCTCATCCAGCGCGATGCGCTCGATGCGGTTCATGGGGTAAAAGACCGTCGCGAGGCCCACTGTCGCTTCTTCGTGGTCGAGGACCTGGCAAATGAAATCGTCGAACGAGCCGAGATCAATCCCGCGTACTGTAGCGCCCGAGGGGCTCATGGCGACGAGTTGGCCCCAGAC
>DASWCA010000186.1:0-3337 GCA_036390355.1 Acidobacteriaceae bacterium | reverse complement strand
AAATCTTCAATAACTGGAGCCCCTACCTGGTGAGCGACCCGTCGAAGGTCTGGATCGGGCTCGAGTATTTCTGCTACGACACTGACGATCTGTGGAAGATGGCGGATGACGACTTGAAGAAGTTCGCGATTGCGGAGGTCGCGAAGATTGGCATCCTGGACGCGGCGGACGTGAGCGACGCGCATGTGGTGCGAGTACCCAAAACCTACCCGGCCTACTTCGGCACCTACGACCGGTTCGACGAACTGAGGACGTTCACCGACCGCATCGAGAACCTCTTCCTCGTCGGGCGCAACGGAATGCACAAGTACAACAACCAGGACCACAGCATGCTGACAGCGATGCATGCGGTCGACGGCATTGTCGCGGGCAAGGTGGATAAGAAGACTCTGTGGGAGATCAACACCGAGCAGGAATACCACGAAGAGAAGAAATAAGCTAGGTTCGAGGTTCGAGGTTCGAGGTTCAAGTTTCGAGGCCCGCGATGAAGAGCTTTCTGGTTCTGGCGTTCCTGATTCTGGTGGGGTTCATCTACGTCAACCGGCAGCGCATGTACGTGCGCGATCCGCTGGGCAAGGTCTACGTGAACAATGTGAGGCAGCCCGGCGCTCAGGTGTTCATCAACTACTCCTACGACATATTGCTGGTGAAGAACGACGATCCGGGAGCCTACACGATCCTGGTGCAGGACTGGGACAAGATTCCCGGAACGCCGGTAGTTCTGAAGTGCGTTCGCTGGATGGCCTGCCTGGCGCAGGCGGACCGCGCTCCGATCATTCCCATGGATTGGAAGGGCAAGGGACGGTACGATCCGCAGGTGACGATGACCAGCCGGCAGGTCTCGTTTGTGGCTGCAGACGGATCGAAGGTGCTGGTCGCGTTGCGATAGATTCGAGCTCAGTCCTTAATGCGCGCGGCGAGCGGGAGCCGTTGCGGAGCCTTGCTGCGAGCGGCGCGGAGGTATTGCGCCGGCCAGGAGACTTCGGCGCCCAGTGCGTCGGCGGCGTGCAGAGGCCAGTATGGGTCGCGCAGCATCTCGCGCGCGAGCAGCACGAGGTCGGCGCTGTCCGTGCGGACGATCTGATCGGCCTGCGCGGGTGCGGTGATCTGGCCGACGGCCCCGGTCGCGACTTCGGCTTCGCGGCGAATTCGTTCGGCGAATGGAACCTGGTAGCCCGGGCCAGTCGGAATAGTCGCGCCGGAGACGTTGCCGCCCGACGACACGTCGACGAGGTCGACGCCGTGCAGCTTCAGGACGCGGGCGAGCGCCACCGACTGATCGATGTCCCAGCCGCCGTCCGTCCACTCGGTGGCGGAGATGCGGACGAAGAGCGGCAGATCGGCGGGCCACTCGGCGCGGACTGCGTCTACGGTTTCGATAAGCAGCCGGATGCGATTCTCGAAGCTGCCGCCATAGCTGTCGGTCCGGTGATTCGAAAGCGGCGAGAGAAATTCCTGCAGCAGGTAGCCGTGCGCCGAGTGGAGTTCGAGGACATCGAACCCGGCGGCGAGCGCGCGGCGGGCAGCGGCGGCGAAGGCCTGCTTGACCTGCGCAATTCCGGCGGCGTCGAGTTCGTGGGGCTTCGCGTAACGGTCGTTGAAGGGAATGGCGCTGGGAGCGGCGACGTTGGTCCAGCCGTCCTCCGCAGGCGAGAGCAGCCGCTCGCCGTCCCAGGGACGATTCATGCTCGCCTTGCGTCCCGCGTGGGCGAGTTGCATGCCGGCGTGAGCGCCCTGCGCGTGGAGGAAGTCCACGATGCGCGCGAGCGGAGCAATGTGCTCATCCTTCCAGATGCCGAGGTCATGTGGAGTGATGCGGCCTTCGGGCAGCACGGCAGCAGCTTCGGTGAAGACGAGCCCGGCGCCTCCAACGGCGCGGCTGCCCAGGTGGACGAGATGCCAATCGTTAGCGAAGCCATCATGGCTCGAGTACTGACACATCGGCGAGACGACAATGCGGTTGGGCAGCGTGACTGCGCGGAACGCGACCGGCGAGAACAGGTGAGGCATTACCATGAGATTCGCCGGCAGGTACTACGGATGCTGTTATGTGCGCTCAGCATCGCTGGCACACTCGCGTCGCAAGGGCATTGGCTGATTTTTGAATTGGTGTCCCCAACGGGATTCGAACCCGTATTACCGCCGTGAAAGGGCGATGTCCTAACCATTGAACGATGGGGACCAGAGCGAGAAGACGAGGCGAAGTGCGCTCCAACCCAACCTTAACGCTACCAAGTTAGCGGACGCGAGTCAAAGAAATCCCCGGCAATTAGGGACGCGAAATCCACCACAGCGTTGCGCGTAGGATATTGCGAGAAGCCAGTTTGACTCTCAAGACTCCGCAAAGGCATACGCAACATGACTCCTCCCGCATCCGGCCGCACTGAAGTGGGCCGCATTGAAGTGATCACCGGCCCCATGTTTTCCGGCAAGAGCGAAGAGTTGATCCGCCGGTTGAAGCGCGCCCGCATCGCGCGCCAGCGGGTCGCATGCTTCAAGCCGGACATCGATCTTCGCTATCACCGGACCTCGATCGCATCGCACAGCGCACAGACTCACGAGGCGGTAACGGTCACCAATGTGGCCCGGTTGCGCGAGGCTCTCTATCAGCAACTTCCGGACGTCGAGGTCATCGGCATCGACGAGGCTCAGTTCTTCGACCAGTCGATTGTGCAGCTCGTCGGCGAACTCGTTCACCTGGGCAAACGCATCCTCATCGCCGGGCTCGACACTACGTTCACAGGCGACCCCTTCGGCCCGATTCCGGCTCTGATGGCCATCTCCGACGAGGTGACGAAGCTGTCCGCGGTGTGCATCGTCTGCGGCGCGCCGGCAATCCATACGCAACGGCTAGGCGCCAGCCGCGAACTGGTCGTCGTGGGCGCGGCGGGCATCTACGAAGCTCGCTGCCGCGCCTGCTTCAGGCCGTATCTCGACGCGCCGGAAAGCGAACAGCTCGAGCTGACGCCTTCGCTCGCGTCCCAGGAAAACTAACGCCGGGCGGCAGAGGCGCTCCTAACCTCCCGCCGCCCGGCGGTCGTCATTACTGCACGATCAGGTTGATGGTCTCCGCGTGCGTCAGGCCGCCGCTCGTCGCCGTCAGGGTATAGGCATACGTTCCGGCGGGCGTTCCACTCGGATTCCTGTTGTCATAGCCGCAACCGATCGCCGGAAGGCTTGCCGCGAGCGCCAGCAACGCTAGCCCGCAGGTCCAGATTCGCCGGTCGAGCCGGAACCTTCGCGCCGCCAGCAGCATCAGCATCCCCGCCAGGCCAATCCCCGTGGAGAGACCCCACGCCCAGCTGCCGCCTCCCGCGACTCCGGCTCCGTAGACCCG
>DASWCA010000185.1:0-2649 GCA_036390355.1 Acidobacteriaceae bacterium | reverse complement strand
CGGCGCCGGCGGACTGGCCGCAGACGCTGCGGGCGATGGCGGGCTCCGCAATCGCTCGTTGATCCGCGGAAATGTTGGCTGTTCACTCACGATTGTGCCTGCGCGCCGATGACACGATCGCCGCTACTCCTGTAGTTGCCGTGTTTTGCGGCTTCAGACTCTTATCTCAACTCGTGTGACAAGGATCACCAACGATCCGTGACCGTTCGTTCTACGCTTGGTTCAACTCGACCAAGGGTTCGGTGAACGATTGGCGGTACCGGACAAAAAAGTCCGTGCTGATTGTTCCCCGTGGAGGCCTGAATGAAGCGTTTTGTATGGTTAATGGCGTTGATCGCGTTCGTCCCCGGAGTTATGACGGCTGGGTTTGCACACGCGGCGAGTGGGAACAAGAAGGCCCCGGCGGCTGCCAAGGTTGTCAAGACCCAGGATCCCGCGGACTTTGTCGGTTCGGATGTCTGCGCGACGTGTCATGCCGACGTAGCCAAGAAGTTCGACAGCAGCCCGCACTCCAAGCTCCGGCTGCTGCATGGCAGCCAGGGCGCGACCTGCGAAAGTTGCCACGGGGGCGGCAAGGCCCACGTTGAAGGCGGCGGCGATGTAACCAAGATCACTCGGATCAGCAAGGAGTCTTCGAAGCAGGTGGACGAGACTTGCCTGGGCTGCCACGCGGGGGCGCATCCGGACTTTGAGCGCTCGCCCCACGGCAAAGCCGGCGTGAGCTGCATCAGTTGCCACAGCGTACACAAGGCGGAGACGGAGGCGAGCCTGTTGAAGGTTGCGCAGCCGAAGCTCTGCTATACGTGCCATACGGACGTGAAGCCTGCGTTCTCGCAGCCCTTCCACCACAGAGTGGACGAGGGTCTGATCAAATGCAGCGATTGCCACGACGCCCATGGCTCTTTCCAGGACAAGAACCTGAGGGCGACGGCCGATCAGAACGCGATCTGCACCAAGTGCCACACGGAGAACGCGGGGCCTTTCGCATACGAGCATCCGGTAGTCAAGACCGAGGGATGCGTCGCGTGCCACTCGCCGCACGGCTCGCCGAATGCGCGTCTGCTGAATGTGAGCAACATCAACACTCTTTGCCTGCAGTGTCATTCAGCAACAAACACAAAGGCATTCCCGAATGCGATTTCGCCCCTTGGGCCAGCTCATAACCAGGCGACGCAGTATGTCTCCTGCACCAGCTGCCACACGCAGATCCACGGTTCCAACGCCAGCTTTGTTTACTTCAAGTGAGAACGAACATGAGTCATATCCGGGTTTTTTCAATGCGAGACAACATGCCCAATAGCAGCTTTCTTCCACGAATGGCCGTCGGTACGATTGCTTCCGCACTCTTGCTAACGCTGGCGATCACGATGCCGAGAGACGCCTGGGCTCAGCCCGCACCCGCGAAACCTGCGGGAGCAGCTTTGGCCGAGACGGTCAAGGATGGCTACACCGTCCATCAGACCGCCGACCTGGGCGGGCATATTGCCAAGACCGACGGCAGCGGCGCCATGTACGACACGCTGGTCAACATCCACTCCGGCCCGCGCGTCCTGGGTCAGACCTACGACCTGCATGCGGTGCCGGATTCGAAGCATCTGGTCTTCGATACTCTCTCCGCATTCACCAGCGGATTTGGCGGCGACCCGAATAATGTCGCGACGCTGCGGTTGTCCAAGGGCAAGTCCTACGACTTTCAGGGGATGTTCCGCCGCGATCGCCAGTATTTCGACTACGACCTTCTCGGCAATCCGCTGGTTCCGAGCGGTCTGGTGACCACGAACGGATATACCTTGCCACAGCTGACCGATTCGCCGCACATGTTCAATACGGTGCGGCGTATGACGGACCTTCATTTTACGGTTCTTCCGATATCGAAATTCAGCGTCCGCGTGGGCTATTCGCAGAACATCGCGCAGGGGCCGACCTTGAGCTCGGTCCACGAGGGAACGCAGGGTCTTCTGCTGCAGAACTGGCGCAATAGCACCGACACCTATACCTTTGGTGCCGACTGGAAGCCGCTTCCCCAGACTCGGCTTACCTATCAAGAGACGATCACCAACTACAAGGGTGACACCAGCTTCCAGATGGCACCGCAGGGTCTTAACCTGCAACTCTCGAATGGCGCTCCGGTCAGCATCGGGTATGACAATATCACGCTGCCTGCCAACAGCGCCGCTACAAGTCCGTGTGGCAATAATGGGCCGATCCTGAACAACACCACATCGCCGCCAACAGCCAACGCCTGTATCAGCGGGTACCTGTCCTACACCCGGACGCAGCCGATGCGGACACTGTTTCCGACCGAGGAGTTCCGGTTCCAGAGTTCGACCATCAAGAATCTCCAGATGAACGGGCGCTTCAGCTACACCGATGCGAACATGCATATGCCCAACTACTACGAGAACTTCAATGGTCTTGGCAGAAGCGGACTGCGTATTGAGACCGTAACCGGCAACGGCTGGGCAGCACGTTACAGTGTCAATGCCGACTATGGCGTTGTCTGGCAGATCACCGATAAGCTCAGCCTCTCGGACCAGTTTGACTTCTCGAACTTCCGTCAACCGGGAACCAACGTGTTCACAACTGTGGATCAGAAAGTTTCGACCGCGAGTCCCAATAACGCCAGCATGCTGATCGCGCCCAATCCAG
>DASWCA010000184.1:0-5783 GCA_036390355.1 Acidobacteriaceae bacterium | reverse complement strand
TGGGCGCTGCATAAAGCGGCAACTCTTTTCCTGTGCCCGACGCCGGCACATGTGTCGAAGCCGTCGCTGTCCTTTCAACCACCTCGGGCGAATTGAGCTGCAGGCTGTGAGAAGCGGTCTGTGCAATCTCAGTCTTTTCATGCCATCCTGACGTACTTGCGCACGGCGCCGCGACTGCCTGGGCTTGGTCGAGCTTCGCTCCTGGCTCCAGCGCCGCAGTTGCCGTATGGTTCTCACGGGCTCCTGCGGAGTTCTTTTCGCCTGCTTCAACAGGCTTTGAAATCACTGTTGTCGCGGCGGTCGTTGATGCCTGTGAAGCTATCTTTGTCTCATGAAAGGACACCGCCAGTTTCGGCATGGCACTTGGTAGATTCCCAGCCGCAGTAACGTCGCCGGCAACATCGTTGATTGCAATCGCCGAGATCGTGGGTGCCTGCGCAGGCTGCGGCGTTCCATCTTCCGTTGACCCGCGGACCCCGGGTGCTGTCGGGCTGCCTTTCATTTCTGATGACTGATCCGAGTCCACCGAGGGCTCGCCGTTCTTCCGGGTGGCTCGTCCGTTTGCTCGTGTCTGTCTCTCAATCGGGGACTCTCGTACCGAGCCGGAACGGAGACTTCCGTCCGCATTGTTTCTTGAGTTATCCGAAATAATCCCGTTCTGATTCGCATTGAGGTTCTGATTCGGGTGTCGTTCTAAGGAATCTATCCCTGTGCCATCGAATTCAGCCGCATTGATTTGCCGCTGACAGCAAGCGCCGAAGCTCTCAGGTGGGGCTGGTGAAGGCGCCTCGATATTTGCTCTCAGCGGGTTCGCCGCCATCATCTCCGAGTCTCTTATCTGCATTGACTGCATCTGGCCCTACCCTCGACACCTGGGACAGTGCACTTTAGCAGCCAAACTTCTTATTCCGAAATCCTTTCCCAATTAGGAGGCGTTCATAATCAGCATCGGCTCTGAAGATACTGCGATGCCTCGCCGGCGACCGAATTACATAGAGGCGGCCTAATCGTCGTTCCGAGTGCGTTTGCCAAGAAACCAGTCGTCAGCGGCCGCCTGTGCCCGATGATCGTCCTCGGATCTTGCTGCCTTTTGGGCGTCCTCCACAAGATGTTTTACCTGCTCATGCTCGCGGCGGCTCCCCAGAAACTTTTCCATAGCCGGAGCGACAGCGACCATCCTGGCCTGAAGCAAGGTACCCAGGCGCCCGCGGTTCCATCCGGCGACTTCGCCTTGCGCGTCTGCCATCAGCCAGTCGTTGCGATTGCCCGTCGTCAGTGCCGCGCGTGCTGTGAGCCTCGACTCCGCCAAAACCGTACTTTGTCTGGCAAGAGCTACTTCCACCTCGGCTACGGAAGCCAAGGTAAGTTGGAGATTCCTGCGATCGAGATCCTCGCTGAGCCGTCGAATTGCAAGCAGTCGTCCGAGCCGCCGGCTGGCTCCACTCATGTGCCAATCTCCAGCGCCAGCAAACGCGAGACACATTCTGCGAGGCTAATCCTCTCAGCGGATTCCTGCGCCAGAAATTGGCGCAGCACCGGCATGGCGGCCAATGCCTGATCCAACTCCGCGTCGGCTCCGGCTTTATAGGCGCCTATGCGGATCAAGTCTTCCGAACGCGCAAATGCCGCGAGCAACCGCCTGACCAGCGCCGCCTTCCTGCGATGCTCCGTGCAGGTCACCGACGGCATCAATCTGCTAATCGAGTCCAGCACATTGACCGCGGGATACCAGCCCTCCGCAGCCATCGCCCGCGACAGCACAACGTGCCCATCGAGCAGCGAGCGGACTGCATCGACGAGCGGGTCCTGCTGGTCGTCGCCTTCCATCAGGACGGTGTAGAACGCGGTCACACTTCCATCCTTGAAGTTGCCCGCACGCTCCACCAATCGCGCCAGGCGCGAGAACACGGAGGGAGTATACCCCTTGCTCGCCGGCGGTTCACCCGCAGCCAGCCCTATCTCGCGCGCTGCCATCGCATACCGCGTCAGTGAGTCGAGCACAAGGAGCACATGCTTTCCACGTGAAGCATAGAACTCGGCGACCGACGTAGCTGCCAGCGCTGCACGCATCCGCAGCAGCGGTGACTCATCGGAGGTCGATACCAGCACCACAGATCGCTTCCTTCCATCTTCGCCGAGAGCGTCTTCGAGGAATTCCCTCACCTCGCGGCCCCGTTCGCCCACCAGTCCGACCACGGTGAGATCGGCTGTGGTGTTCCGCGTCATCATGCCGATCAGC
Organism: Acidobacteriaceae bacterium; assembly: GCA_036390355.1. Taxonomy (GTDB): domain Bacteria; phylum Acidobacteriota; class Terriglobia; order Terriglobales; family Acidobacteriaceae; genus Edaphobacter. Next base: position 3,544 of record DASWCA010000184.1, on the reverse strand, counting down.
GTGCTCTTTCCGACCCCCGATCCGCCAAATATTCCTACGCGTTGGCCGCGCCCGATCGTCAGCACTCCGTCCAGTACGCGTACACCGCACGACAGCGGCTCCCGGATCGGCTCGCGCTCCATTGCCTTTGGCACAACTCCGTCGAGTGGCCACGTCCCATCGATTCGCAGCGGTCCCAACTCATCCAGCGGCCGGCCTAATGCGTCCAGAACGCGGCCCGCCATATGCTCGCTCAATGCCATTTGCGGAGCGACGCCCAGCGCCGCGAGCGCATCACCGTAGCGAATTCCCTGAGTCGCGGCCAGCGGCATCGCCACCACATGAGTTCCGCGAAACCCTATGACCTCCGCCTCGTGACGGCTTCCTTCAGCGTCCACAATTTCGCAGCACTCACCCACCGAACACAGCGGCCCCTCCGATTCAATCGTCTGCCCGTTCGCTTTAACAACCCGCCCATGCCATCGCCACGCCGGGCGCACAGCCAGTTGTTCGAAGTACGGAGCAAGCGAAATTCGCTCCATCATTCCACCGGCCTGTGGTTCAACAGATCGAAGAATCCCTTCTCGATCTCTTCCAATTGCACGCTTACTCCCAACTCAACCGTACCCATGCTGGTCTCGAGCACACACTCCCCGCGCTCCAGGCGCGCATCTTCCGACACTCGCGGTCGCTCCGACGACTCGGTCGCACGAAACACTCCCTCCCAGGCTTCCACATCCGCACCACAGACACGTAATACCACGCCGCTCCGGTCGGCCATCTTCTCAAGCGCCACTCGCACCACGCCCGCCAGCAATAGAGGGTCGACCTGTGCCTCACGGTGCAGAACTCTTGCAGCGATTGCCAGCGCCAGCTTCACGACCTCCTGCTCCACTCCGGCGAAGTAACCGTCGCGGGTCTCTCGGAATTGCTTAACTGCCTCCGCCAGCCGCTCACGTTCTCGCGCAAGAGATTGGCGCATCTCCACTTCCATCTCAGCTCGTGCGGCCCGCCGTCCCTCTTTCTCGCCGTCTTCCAGACCCTCCTGTCGTGCAGTATTCTCTGCCTCCGCAAGGGTCGCCTCCCATTCCGCACGGTCACGCCAGGTTCCCGTTCCCCTGCCAATTCCCACGCCACGAGACGTATCGGTCGCTCCTCTTGACGCGAAGCTTCGGTTGCCAATGTGCCTGACATCTTGCAACTCGAGCGTTGCGCTCATTGTTTCCATATCGTCGCCGGTCAGCGCCCGAAACTCGTACGGCGCGACGACTCTCTCGGTCACGAGAAATGCACTCAGCGCATCGCCTTTCGATGATCCCTGGGGAAGACTTCTCAGCGATTCACCGTTGCTCAGTCCACTGCAGCTTTCAGACGGCAAGTTCATCGTCAGCCTCCAATTTCAGCGTGACCCGCCCTTCAGCTTCGAGCGTGTGTGCCAGCACCAGAATCTCCTGTTGCGCGTGTGCCACTTCCTTGGTCCGCACCGGCCCCATCGACTCCATATCGTCCTTCAGCATCTCTACCGCCCGGGTGCTCATTGCCTTGAACAGGTGCGCTCTCAGATTTTCCTTGGATCCCTTCAGAGCCAGCGCCAGCATTCGCTTGTCGACAGCGGTAACCAGTTCGCGGACGCTCGCCTCGGACACTGTCATCAGATCCTCAAAGGTAAACATCAGATTGCGAATTCCGATCGCAAGCTTTAGCTCCTCACGCTCAATCTCGTCCAGAATTGTCTTGCTGGACAGCATATCCAGCCGGTTTAGCATGTCCGCAACCGCCTTGAATCCCGCGTATGACCTGCGGCCGTTCGATCCCATTGCCTCCATCCTGCGATGGAGAATCACCCCAACTTTCTGCGCCATCTCCGGAGAGAACTGCCGCATCTCCGCCAGCCTTCGAACCGTCTCCACCCGCAGCTTGGCATCGAGGTACATCAAAAGTGCTGAGCCGCGTTTTGGGTCCAGATGTGCCAGCACCAGAGCCACCGTCTGGGGATGTTCATTCTCGAGAAACTTGCTCAACTGCTGTGGATCCATCTTCTGCAGCATCGCCAAGTCGCCATGGGTTCGCTCTCGCATGCCCTGCACTTCGAGCAACAATTCGGCAGCCCTGATTGGCCCGAACGCCTCGGCCAGCAAGCGGTTTGCATACTCAGGTCCGCCACGCACCATGTACTGTTCCGTCTCAAGCAGACCATAGAATTCCGTCAACACCTGGGTCAGCTGCACTTGCGGCACATCCCCAAGCCGGGTGATCTCATCGGTTACCTGCTGCACTTCGCTCGTCGACAGGCTCTTGAAGAAGACCTTTGCCAGATCATCGCCGATCGCCACTAACAGGATTGCCGCCTTGCGCAGCCCCGGAATTCGACCCGATGCAAAATCAACTGGTGCAAGCATTGCGGCAGTCGCCATTAGTCTTCCTCTTCCTCGGGCGCGCTGATCCACGATTGCAGAAGTCTTGTGCTCTGCCCCGGCTCCCTCCGGATCTGATCCGAAATGTGCTCATAGATTCCTTGATTGCCGGATGGCCGGACACCCGCAAACCCGTCCGCTGCGGAAGTTCCTGCGAACCGGCCAAATTGCCTCCCTCCGACGGCTATCTCTCCCGGGTTGCCCCCGCCTCGTCCAGTCGTTCCAGCCGGCAGCGCCAGCGGAGGCGTCTGGCTCATTGCCGTCATCATCTGCCGCGTCATCGGCTTCACCACCGTCAGCACGAGAATCAGAGCCAACGCGGCAAAGCAGACTGTCTTCAGCAGGCCTGGTTGCGCGTGCAGCAACGCGTCTGTCTGATCCATCAACTTCGTCATTGCCGGAACGCTCGCCTCGGGAGCGTTCGACGAGAAACTTACATTCTGAATCACCACCTGATCGCCGCGCGTTCCGTCAAACCCGACCGCCGCCCTCGCCAACTGTTCGAGCCTCTGCATCTCCTCCGCACTGCGCGGCTTCCACACCGTGTGCGCCTGTTTGCCGGATCCTTCGCTTGTCATGCGATCGTTCACGACCACTGCCGCAGTCACTCGACGCACCCGCCCCGGACCTTCCTCCGAATGCAGCAGATGGCGAGTCACTGCATAGGTCCCAGTCTCCTCCGTTGCTGTCTCCCCACTCTGCGATCCGTTCTGCGGATAGACGGGAAGGCTCGATTCCTTCTGCGCAGTGGTGGCCGCTGTTTGCATCAACGGAGGTACGGTGGCCTGGACGCTGCCAGGCGTAGCAGCCCCCGGCGTATTGCTTGCGGTGCCTGGAACCCCCGCGGCGCGCGGTTTCTGCCCCATCGTCTGCTCACTCTTGTGCATCGTCAGCGCCGCCGCCTGCGACGGGTCATAGACTTCGTCGGTCTTCTCCACGCTGCCCTCGTCGTAGGCCACATTGACGGTCGCGCGCACATTTCCTGCCCCAGCCGTCGGCTCAAGCATCATTACGAGATTTCGTTCAAGCGCCTGCTGCTCATTGGTGGCACCCGCACCGCGGGTCGGCGGAGCGAGGTTCAATCGCCCATCCGCATCGACCAGCGCCACGTCATTCGAAGCTAGATTCTCAACCGCTCCCGCCACCAGGCT
>DASWCA010000183.1:0-21271 GCA_036390355.1 Acidobacteriaceae bacterium | reverse complement strand
CGGGTGCCCCAGGTCTCGATTCTGAGACCTGGGTTGTAGAGCCACCAAGTCTCGCCTCAATCTCTGCGGCCAGCGGCGCAAACTCCGCATTCGTCTTCAACCGTGCCACATCGAGCAGATCGAGCCCGCAGTCGCCGAAGCCCGCGCGCACCTCACTCAGCAGAGCCTTCCTCGCGGTCCCGCTCAGCTCGCCGACGCGCGGAATCGCGAAGCCCAACACCGGCAGCGTCTGCTCGATCTTCAGCTTCTCGCGTAGTTCCGGAGTAAGCACTTCAGTCAGAGTCACCATCGCCGGCAACCGCATATCCGGCTTATCGATGCCGTAGTTCTTGATTGCCTCGTCGTACGTCATGCGCACAAACGGAGTCGTCAGCGCGATCCCCGCCGCCGCAAACGCCGCGGTCAGAAATCCCTCGACCACGCGAAACACCGTCTCCTGCGTGGGAAAGCTCATCTCCAGGTCGATCTGCGTGAACTCCGGCTGACGGTCCGCGCGCAGGTCCTCGTCGCGAAAGCAGCGCGCCACCTGAAAGTACCGGTCGAAGCCCGAGATCATCAGAATCTGCTTGAAGATCTGCGGCGACTGCGGCAGCGCGTAGAAATTCCCAGGATGCACGCGGCTCGGCACCAGGTAATCGCGCGCGCCCTCGGGCGTCGACCGCGTCATGAACGGCGTCTCGATCTCCAGAAATCCTTCGCCGATGAGGTAGTTGCGGATCGCCATCGCTACGCGGCTGCGCAACGCGAAGTTGTGCTGCATCTCGATTCGCCGCAGGTCGAGATAGCGATACTTCAGCCGCACTTCTTCGTTCGCGATGCCGTCTTCAGCGGGCGAGAAGGGCGGCGTCTTCGCCTCGTTCAGCAGCAGCAGTTCATCGGCGACCACTTCGATCTCGCCGGTCAGCATGTTCGGATTCGCGAGGCCCGCGCCACGCAGCCGTACATGGCCCTTTACCGCGACGACGTACTCCGGCCGCGCCGCCTCCGCCTTCGCGTGCGCAATGCCGCTCTTGTCTTCGCCGACCACAACCTGCGTGATGCCGGAGCGGTCGCGCACATCCAGAAAGATGAGGCTGCCATGGTCACGCCGCCGGTTTACCCAGCCCATCAGCACGACGTTTTGCCCCGCATGCTCCGCGCGAAGCTCTCCACACATCTGCGTCCGCTGCAAACTGCCTAAAAAGTCTAAAGTCACGATCTTCCTATTGTACGAAAGCAGGCCATCTATGCCAGGTGCGTCGAAGGATTCATGGCACCGTCAACGGCCGTCTGCCGAACTGAGCCCGATTTCACCGCAAGTGACGAATACGCCCCAAAATTCCTTTCACAATAATGTCGAGGGGTGAATCGGCCTGATAGTCGGCGGGCGCGACGAAATCTACGCGGTCATCTGAGATCAGTCTATGAATCTTCCCGAGATCGCGGTCTGTGCGCGCAGAGTCATAGACGGCAATGGAGTGACCTCCCTGGTAGGTGAGCATTTTCATGGTTGGTATATCGGTGTCCCCATCGCCCAGAAAAATCATCCGCTCAAACGGTACGGGACGATCCGACTGTGCTTTATAGGCATTTATCGCTTCATTATCCCAATGATTATCGACGCCTTTATTGATTCTGAAGAGATACTGCGTCTTGGTCGTGTAGTTGATTGCGACGCCGGGCCAAGCGGCGAGCCCGTTACTGTATATGAATTTTGATGCGAATATACGCTCGAAATGCTTCGAGATTCTGCACCCTTTAATCATCTCTTCTACGCCGGAAGAGATGATGAAATGTTCCAACTTGAGTCCCAGGCCTCCAGCATGCTCGTTCATGCGTTTGAACCAAGAGCCATCCGATAATCCAGGAAAGAGAGAGGCGTTCTCGCCGTGGCGCTGAAGCTCGCTCTTCCTCACCTTAGTCCCCATTGCCCGAGCTTTGGTCAACATCAGGTGCATATAGACGAGAATTTCGTCCGCATCCTCCTTCTTCTTGGTTTCCTTAACCTCCTTCCAAAAGGCTTCTGACTTCATCCCAAGATCTGGTATAAAGCTGTTTTCCTGCAGATTGCCCTTCGCAAGGGTACCGTCGAAGTCGTAAATGATCGCAGTCCGCAACTTCTTCTCCTTTGATCGCTTCAACACATCCTCCGGTATTTACCTCTTAGCGAATTAGCTTCCGCTGGCGCTCGCCCGCTTTATTTCCTGCACAACTAGGTCGAAGTTGTCGAAATTTTGGACCAATGGACTACTCGAGTTAAGTCGCTTTAGGCTGTACGTCCCATCGCGAACTTCATTCTCCCCAAGGAACAGAATGCAACGTGCATGTCGCCTCTCAGCCACGTCGAAGTGTTTTCGCGCTTTCCAAGTCCCTTCACCAAGGTCGACCCTCAAGCCCCGCGCCCGTAAGTCTCTCGCAAGGCGAAGGGCGTTAGGTTCCTGCGCGGCGCCTATAGGAGCAATGTAGGCGTCAAGCCTCAGTGCGACCTCCCTTTCGACGTCTGTCTCAGCCTGCTCCTGCAGCACCAGGATCAGGCGGTCTTCGCCGATGGCGAAGCCGATCCCTGGAGCCTTCGGCCCGCCGAGCATCTCGCTCAGGCCGTCGTACCGCCCGCCGCCGAGCAGCGCGTTCTGCGTGCCCAGCCCGGAGCCGTCCGGCACCGTGAACTCGAAGGTCGTGCGCGTGTAGTAATCGAGCCCACGGACTAATCGCGGATTGACGGTATAGGCAACGCCACAGGCATCCAACGCCGCCCGGACCGCAGCAAAATGTTCACGCGATGAGTCATCCAGAAAGTCGGCGATCTTCGGCAGCGCGTCGATGATCTCTTGATCGCCGGGGTCCTTCGAGTCCAGCACGCGCAGCGGATTCGTCTCCGCGCGTCGCTGGTTGTCCTCGCACATGCGGTCCTTCACTGGAGCCAGCGCCTCGCGCAGCGCCACGCTGTACCGCTTGCGGTCCTCGGCGGAACCCACAGAGTTCAGAGCCAACTGCCAGCCTTTGACGCCAAGTTCGTCGAGCAGCGTCGCCAGCATCTCCAGCACTTCGGCGTCGCGGACGGGGCTTTCGGCGCCACTCGAAACCGGCCCCAGCACCTCGACCCCAATCTGCCAGAACTGCCGGTAGCGCCCGCGCTGCGGCCTCTCGCGCCGGAACTGCGGGCCGATGTAGAACAGCTTCTGCAGGTCGCCGCGCTCGCCCAGCTTGTGCTCGATGTACGCGCGGACGACGCCCGCAGTATTCTCCGGCCGTAGCGTCAGGCTCTGCGCCTTCTCACTCTGCGCGCGGGCGCGGTCCTCCCACGTGTACATCTCCTTGGAGACGATGTCGGTCTCCTCGCCCACGCCGCGCGCAAACAGCTCAGTGGCCTCGAAGATCGGGGTGCGGATCTCGCCAAAGCCATAGCGTGCAAACACATCGCGCGCAACCGATTCGACGCGGCTCCACAGCGCGGTCTCGGGGGGAAGAAGATCGCGCGTTCCACGCACAGCTTTCAGGGGCGAAGTAGGTCCAGACATGAACCTCCAGTGTATCTCCCCGTTGAAAGAGCGCAATTTCAATCGCGCCGCAAATGTCCTGCCTTCAGTTATATGGTTTCTCCAGCAGCGCCCCAAACCCCTGCCGCGGCGGCTGCATCTTAACCTGAGGAGGTAATCCCGTGAAGCGAATTGAGAAGTTTATAGCTCTCTCGACCATCTCCGCAGTGCTTTCCACCGGAGCGATCTTCGCCCAGGATGACCATCGCGACGACCATCATGATGCCGACCGCCGCGACGATCACCACGATAACCATCAATATGTCCGCCACGACGAATGGCGGAAGGGTTATCACATGAGGCACGAGGACTGGGACCGTGGCGAGCGCGTTGACTACAACACCTATCACCTGAGGCGCCCGCCACGCGGCTACGAGTGGCGCGAGGTCGATGGCAACTTCGTTCTGGCAGCCGTCGCCACCGGCGTTGTCGCGTCCATCGTGGCCGCGAACGCCGCGCACTGAGCAATCGTCCTGCGCCTGCGCCCACCCCAGGCGCGAGTATGCAGCAAACACTTCGACCCCTGGCACTTTCGCCAAGGGTCGAAGTCTTTCAACCTGAAACCTGCAACTAAGCAACCTGCAACTTCTTAGAACTTCAGACTCAGCGACATCTGGATCTGGCGTGAACTGCCGATTGCATGAGTCGTCACGCCTAGTCCGTCCGCGCAGTTGTAAACCGAGTTTGAGTTGGCATTCGTGGAGGTTCCGTTCGCCTTGTAAGTGCAGGCCGGCAAAGCCGTGGACTTTACGCTCTGGAACGAGTTGTACTCCTCGTTCATCGTGATATTGTCCGTTGGAATATCGAAGCTCGTCGTATTCGTCAGGTTGTAGATGTCGAAGGTGTACTTCAGGGCATAGCGCTCCGTGAAGGAGGTCTCCTTCACGATCGACATATCCGCTCGCTTCTGGAATGACTGACGGAAGATGTTGCGCTGGCCGTGGGTAAAGTCGGTCTCGAACTTGTCGGTGGTTGGAATGCCTCCGCCCAACCCGCCTGCCGGGAGCAGCGGAACGGTAAAGCATGCAGGATTGAGCGCCAGCCGGCCCGAACCAGCCGTGAATGCCCCGGAGGCTCCGGTCTTCGCGCTCTTTGGAGTGCAACCCGGCGCCAGCGGCACGATCGGGTTGGTGATGCCGTCGGCGGTGCTGTAGTAGATGCTGCCCACCGCGCCGCTGTAGTCAATCACGCTATAGGGCTGGCCGCTCTGCAGCACGGTGAGCCCTACTACCGACCAGCCATCGGCGACCTTGCCCTCCAGCGTTCCTTTAGCCGCCAGTTCCGGCAGCTTGTAAACGTAGTTGAAGTTGATGACATGCGTTCGGTCGAAGTCCGCGGAGGCATATCCATCCCGCAGGTTCAGCGGATTGTTGCCGTTGTAGAACAGCCCCAGCCCGCTGTGCTCATCCAGTGCATGCGAGTAGGTGTAGGACGCGCCTACCTGGACGCCGTGGCTCATGCGCTTCTCCACGTGCGCCTGCAGCGCGTGATACGAGTCGACCCCCGCGGCCTTGTAGTCGATCGACTCCGCCGCATATCCGATGTACGGCACGCGCCGGTCGACGTTGCCGCCCTCATAGTCCTCGGCGTAGGGTTTGCCGTCCGGCAGCGTCGAGTCGTACACCGTATAGCCGTAGGTGTACTTCTCTCCATGGATGGGCGACGACGGCGTCGCGATCCCGGGTTGATTGAACGGCACCGGAATCACCTGGTGACGGCCCAGGTTGCCGACGTATCCAAGCTCGATTGCCAGGTCGTTCCGCGGTTGCCATTGGAGGTCCAGCGTGAAGTTCATCGTGTACGGCAGCTTATTGCCGCGATCGTACACGCCCAGCGAGATCGGCTGCCCGAAATCCTTGATGCTCGCAAGATTGGGAAGGTAGTTGCTCAGGTCAGAGGCCTTCGGGCTGGTCGGGGCCGGCGACTTCGTTCCCCCAAATGGATTCTCCAGGTTGCCGCCCGCGTTCGTCCCATCGCAGGTCGGCAGGAAGCCCTCATAGAAGGTAGTCGGAACGCAGCTTTGCGCGGTCACGAACGGCAGTTGCTGGTTCACGCCGAAGGGCCCGCCTGTCACGGTGCCGATCGCGTACCCCGGCGAGAAGTAGCTGAACAATTCGCCGCGGTCGTAGTACATTCCAGCGCCCGCCCGGACGACGACCTTGTCCTTGAACATCGTCGGCTGCCACGCCGCTCCCAGCCGAGGGCCGATGCCCCACTGCCGTCCCGTCAACGTCGTGTTGCTCACGCCCTTGCTCCCGTTCGCGTTGTTGCCCGCGATGATGAACCCCGGATTGACGATTGTGTCCGAAACCGAGTTATAGCTGTAGAGCGAGGGATCGAAGTTGAAGATGCGCCCCTGCTTTTCCGTCAGGCCGCCATCCCAGTCATAGCGAAAGCCTGCCGTCAGGGTCAGCGTAGGAGTCGCCTGAAACTTGTCCTGCAGATAGAGGCCGACCTGGTTGGCGCGATAGTACCGGCTGGCGTTCCCCTGCAGGTAGCTGCTGACGTAGAAACCGGTGACCGCACCGCCCGGCGTAACCAGGCCTTGTACGAACTGGCTGAAGTCCTCGGCGGTTACCGTTCCCGTTCCGGTGCGCTTGTCGATCGTGTTCAGTTGCGTATAGCTGTAGCTGCCTCCGAAGCTCACGCTGTGCTTGCCCAGCGTCCAGATCGCGTTGCCCGAGGGCTGCAAGCGATTCTGGAAGACGCCAACGTTCGACCCTTGAGCCTCTGCGTTCGGCCCGACGCTGAGAATGCCGTTGGACCCCAGGGAATATTTTGACTTATTGTTGCCCAGAACGTTCACCACGGAGATGCCCGGGAAATAGGTCGACCCGAAGCTGTTGATGGTGGAGTTTCCGGCGGTCCCGCCCGGGATGCTCTGCGGCGTAAACGGCTGCTGGTTGTTGCTGTAGATCTTCTCCCGCAGGAAGCCGATCGTCTCCTGCGTGCTCAGGTTTGGCTTGACCACGTAGGTATTGCTGATCGAAAAGACATGGGCGCCGGCATCCAACTGCTGCGTGAACCCGGGCACGTTCGAATAGGCATAGGGAGCGAGCGTCGGATCATGCTGGAAGAAGTACTTCAGCGCGATCGTGTCCTTGGCCGACGCGTTGTAATCCAAATCTCCGACCGCCATGTCCGCTTTGAATCGCCCTGTCCCAGGAATAAACGCGTCGTCGGGATGCGCCGGCGAGAAGCTGGCAGAGCCGGTATCGTTTGGGATCAGCCATTTGCCCGGCTGGCCCGGCAGCGCAGGCGAGTTGAACAGCGACAGCACCGTGTGATCGATCTTGCTCGCCGTCAGTGTCGTCCCAAACGCCTGATTCGTCATCGTCGCAATACCTGCGGCTGTACGATTGCTGTCGCTCAATCCCACCGGAACATCCAGAAACGACGAGCCGATCTCCTGGTCCGACACATGCAGATGCTGATACGCAAAGAAGCCGAACAGCTTGTCCTTGATGATCGGACCGCCCACCGTTCCCCCCGCCATGTAACGGTGCAATTGCGGATTCTTCATGTTCGCCGGCACATCGCCGTCCTGCTTGAAGAAGAACGGAGCCGCGTTGAGAGCATTCGAGCCATGATGGCCATAGAGCGTGCCGTGATACGCATTGGTTCCGGTGGCCGTGCTGATGTCGATGTGGGCGCCGCTGGTCGAGCCCTGCTGCGCGTCGTACATCGACGCGTTCACCCGCACCTCTTCGATCGTCTCCGGCGCCGGCGTCGGAATCGCATTGCCCATCGCCAGATACACCGACGCGCTCGACTGGATCACGCCGCCGCCGCCCGTGTTGCCCACGCCGGTCGAATTCACCACGCGCGCCGAGCCCACCTGGCTAGTGCTTTTGCCATTGAACAGAGAGCTTCCGTCCACGCCATTCAGCGAAAAGCTGTTGCTGGTGTCGCGCTGCCCGTTCGCCCAGATCGGCGCATTCCCGAGCCCGGAGTTTGCCCCCGTCCCGCCCGGCAGCTCCGCATTTACGCCCGGCGACAGAATCGCCACGCCGGTAAAGCTGCCGGTCGGCAGCGGAATCGACTCCACCTGCGCCTTGTCGAGCACATATCCGTTGGTGGTGTCGACCGCATTCATCAGCGGAGCCGCGTTGACGGTGATGGAATCCGTCACCGCGCCCACGGCCAGTGAGGCGTTGACGCTTGCCGTGCGGTCCGCCTGCACCGTTATCCCGGGGAAGGTCTGGGTCTGAAACCCTTCGTGCGTCACCGTGATGGTGTAGTGCCCGATGGGCAGGTTGACGAACGTGTAGTAGCCGTTTCCTCCGGAGACTTGCTCGCGCTTGAGTCCAGTCTCGGCTCCGACCACGGACACCTTGGCGCCCGTCAGAAGGCCTCCCTGGGCGTCGGTGACCACTCCGGTAATGCCCCCCAATGTCTGCTGCGCGCGAGCGCCGGCAGGAAGCAGAAGGACGAAGGCAACAACTGCCAGAATGCGGAAGATACACGACTGCCTGGACATAAGTGATGTCTCCTGGAGAAAAGAATGGACTGCCGAAACTGCTTCAGTTGTCAGCCACTTGCTTAGTTATGTGTCTAGAGAGGTCCTTCAATACTGACAGGGCGGACATAAAGATTCGATAAAGATTTGTGACTTAGTGGCCCGGAAGGTCACGAAATAAGGCAGGGAATCCATTGCCAGCGGAGACCGTTGGCGACGAAGAAAAACACGATGGGGTGTTCATCTCCGAACATACCGCATCCGGTATTGATTGGCGAGAAATTTTTATGCTTATGTCCGTCAGCTCACAGAAGATACAAAGCTATTTCGAAGCAGCCCGCCCCGCCTGATCCAGGTCGAGATTCAGCTCCAGTACATTCACCCGCGGCTCGCCCAGCAGGCCGAACTGACGCGGCGTGACGTGCGCCGTCACCAGGTTCCGCACCGCATCTTCGCTGACATGCCTCTCCGCCGCCACGCGCGCGACCTGATAGAACGCCGCGGCCGGGGAGATGTCCGGGTCCAGCCCCGACGCCGATGCCGTCGCCAGATCGATAGGGACCGGCGGATTCGTACCCTTGGGATTGAGCGTCTGCACCGTCCCCGCCACACGCGTCGCCAGGGCCGCGCTGCTCGGCGCAAGATTCGAGCCGCCGGAGTTTCCCGCGTCGTAACCCGTGCCCGCCGCCGACGGCCGCGACCAGAAATAGCCCGGCCCGCTGAACGGCTGTCCGATCAGATGCGAGCCCACCACCACACCGTTCTTCGTGATCAAGCTGCCGTCAGCCTGCTTTGGAAAGATCACATGCGCCAGCCCCGTCACCACCAGCGGATATCCAATCCCCAGCAGCACCGCCGTCACCACCGTATACAACACCGAAGTTATGATGTGCTTCTTCATCGCTTTTCCCTCGAACCTCGAACCTTTGTCGCGTCATTCTGACTCGAAGAGTCAGAATCTCTGTATTTGTTTTCAACTGACAACCTGCAATCTGCAACTTCCTCACACCAGATGAATCGCCGCAATCACCATGTCGATCGCCTTGATCCCAATAAACGGCGCAACAATCCCGCCCAGCCCATAGACCCACAAGTTGCGCCGCAGCAGCGCCGCCGCCGACATCGGCTTGTACTGCACGCCGCGAAGCGCCAGCGGAATCAGCGCGACGATAATCAGCGCGTTGAAGATGACCGCCGAAAGAATCGCCGACTCCGGGGACTGCAGGTGCATCACGTTGATGACCGCGAGTTGCGGGAACACCACCATGAACATCGCCGGAATAATCGCGAAGTACTTCGCCACATCGTTCGCGATGGAGAAGGTCGTCAGCGCGCCGCGTGTCATCAGCAATTGCTTGCCGATGCCGACGATCTCGATCAGCTTGGTCGGGTTGGAGTCCAGATCGACCATGTTCCCGGCCTCCTTCGCCGCCTGCGTGCCGGAGTTCATTGCCACGCCTACGTCGGCCTGGGCCAGCGCCGGAGCGTCGTTCGTCCCATCGCCCGTCATCGCGACCAGCTTACCCTGCGCCTGCTCGCGGCGGATCAGGTCCATCTTGTCCTTGGGTTTGGCTTCGGCGAGAAAGTCGTCCACGCCCGCCTCGCGCGCAATCGCCGCGGCGGTCAGCGGATTGTCGCCCGTGATCATGATGGTCTTGATGCCCATCGCGCGAAGCTGTTCGAAGCGCTCCTTCATACCGCCCTTCACGATGTCCTTCAGGTGAATCACGCCCAGCGCGCGGCCATTCTCCGCGACCACCAGCGGCGTACCTCCGCTGCGCGCCACCGTGTCGACGATCGCACGCACTTCATCCGGCAGGATCGACCCGTTGTCCTTCAGATAGCCGGCAATCGCATCGGCCGCGCCTTTGCGAATCGAGCGGCCTTCCATGTCCACTCCGGACATGCGGGTCAGCGCGCTGAAGGGGATGTACTCCACCTTCAGGCTCGCCAGCTCGCGACCGCGCAGGCCGTACAGTTCCTTGGCCAGCACCACAATCGAGCGGCCCTCCGGCGTCTCATCCGGAAGCGACGAAAGCTGCGCCGCATCCGCGAGTTCCTCACTGGTGACGCCCGCCGCGGTCAGAAATTCCGACGCCTGCCGATTGCCCAGCGTGATGGTCCCGGTCTTGTCCAGCAGCAGCGTGTTGACGTCGCCCGCCGCCTCCACCGCGCGGCCGGATACTGCCAGCACATTGTGCTGCACCAGGCGATCCATGCCCGCAATGCCAATGGCAGAGAGCAGCCCGCCAATCGTCGTCGGAATCAAACACACCAGCAGCGAGATCAGCACGAACACGGTCTGCGGCGCGCCCGAGTAAACGGCAAACGGCTCCAGCGTTACGACCGCCAGCAGGAAGATGATCGTCAACCCGGCCAGAAGAATATTCAGCGCAATCTCGTTCGGCGTCTTCTGCCGCTGCGCGCCTTCGACCAGCGCAATCATGCGGTCGAGGAATGTCTCGCCCGGGTTCGACGTAATGCGCACCACAATCACATCGCTCAGCACGCGCGTTCCGCCGGTCACCGCCGACCGGTCTCCACCGGCCTCGCGAATTACCGGCGCAGACTCGCCCGTAATTGCGGACTCGTCCACCGACGCGACGCCTTCAATCACCTCACCGTCGCCGGGAATCATCTGCATGGCTACCACGCGAACCTTGTCGCCCACTCGCAGATGCGAACTCGCCACCTCTTCCGTGCTTCCGTCCGCCCGCAGCTTGTGCGCCGTCGTCTCGGACTTCGCCTTGCGCAGCGCATCGGCCTGGGCCTTGCCGCGCCCCTCCGCCATCGCCTCGGCAAAGTTCGCGAACAGCACTGTGAACCACAGCCACAGCGTGATCTGCAGGTTGAACGCGAAGTGCCCGCCGCGCCCGAACAGCAGCACCGTCGTCACCACGCTGCCCACCTCGACGACAAACATGACCGGGTTCTTCGCCATCAGCCGGGGATCGAGCTTCTTCAGCGAATCCACAGTCGCGCGCTTCACAATCGCCCCGTCAAACAAGTTCTTCTTCTTCGCCGTTCCTGTATGTGCTGCAGTCATCGTTGCTTGCCTCTCCACTTCCGCTCGTCATTCTGACTCGCAGAGTCAGAATCTCCGTAGTTGCTTCTAGGTAAGCCAAGCCTTCAGGCTTGGCCCTCTCAAGTCCCCCAATAAGCCGGGGCTTTAGCCCCTGGAGCATGCCCTCCTCGAACCCTCGAACCAAGTACCTCGAACCTAAAAACTCGAACCTGCCCTCAGCAACAAGTGCTCCAGAATCGGCCCGAGACTCAACGCCGGGAAGAACGTCAGCGCTCCGACGATCACAATCACGCTCACCAGCAGCACTGAAAACAACGAAGTCGTCACCGGGAAAGTCCCCACCGACGGCGGTGCAATCTTCTTGCTCGCCAGATTTCCCGCCACCGCCAGCATCGGCACGATCATCAGGAAGCGCCCCGCCAGCATCGCGATGCCCTGGGTCAGCAGGTACCAGTGCGTATTCGCATTCAGTCCCGCGAGCGCCGAACCGTTATTCCCCACCGCCGACGTGTACGCATACAGGATCTCCGAAAGCCCGTGCGGTCCCTTGTTCGCGAGACTTGACAACCCCGCCGGCAGCAGCACCGACACCGCCGCAAAGCCCAGGATGATCAGCGGGAAGATCAGCAGATAGAGCATCGACAACTGCACGTCGTACGCCTCTACCTTCTTGCCCAGATACTCCGGCGTGCGGCCTACCATCAATCCCGCGATGAACACCGTCACCACCACGAAGATGAGCATTCCGTACATGCCCGCGCCCACCCCGCCGAAGATGATCTCGCCCGCCATGATATTAGCCAGCGGCACCATGCCGCCCAGCGGCATGAACGAGTCGTGCATGGAGTTGACCGCGCCGCAACTTGCGTCCGTCGTCACCGTGGCAAACAGCGCGGAGTTGGCAAGGCCGAACCGCACTTCTTTGCCTTCCATGTTGCCGCCGGAGCTTAGCGTCTGCACCGGCCCCGTCGCAACCACGCGCTGATCGACGCCCTTCAACAGCGGATTCGACTGTCCTTCAGCCCAGTAGCAGGTCACCACGCCGGCGAACCACAGGATCGACATTGCGGCGAAGACCGCCCAGCCATGCTTCTCCGACCCGGTCATCTTGCCCAGCGTCAGGCACAACCCGCCGCTGATGACAAAAATCGAAACCATCTCCAGCAGGTTGCTGAACGGCGTCGGGTTCTCAAACGGATGCGCGCTGTTCGCGTTGAAGAAGCCGCCGCCGTTCGTGCCCAGCATCTTGATCGCTTCCTGCGAGGCCACCGGCCCCTGCCCAATGCTCTGGCTTGTAACCGTAGTTGTTACAGGCTTTCCATCTGTGCCCGTGGATGTTACATGTTGCGTCTCGACCAGCGTGGCCGTGTCATACGGCTTGAAGTTCTGAATCACTCCCTGAGACACCAGCGCCAGCGCATACACCACGCAGACCGGCGCCAGCACCCACAGCGTTCCGCGCGTCAGGTCGACCCAGAAGTTCCCCAGCGTCTTCGATTCGCGCCGCGAAATGCCGCGGATGAAGGCGATCGCCAGCGCCATGCCTACCGCCGCCGACCAGAAATTGTGCGTCGCCAACCCGAACGCCTCGGTCAGGTAGCTCATCGTGGTTTCGGGCACATACGCCTGCCAGTTGGTGTTCGTCGTGAACGAACCGGCGGTGCTCCACGCCAGCCACGGCTCGACCGCGGCCAGGTGCTGCGGGTTCCAGAGCGGAATCGCATGCTGCAGGCGCTCCACCGCATAGGTCAGCAACATCGTCGCCAGCGAGAAGATCAGCATCGCAGCGCCATACTCCGTCCAGCGCATTTCGACACTCGCATCGACGCCAGTCAGGCGATACAGCAGCCGCTCAATCGACCCCAGCACCGGATCGAGCCACGTCCGCTTGCGCTCGTACACACAGGCCATGTACAGCCCCATCGGCTTTGCGATAAGCAGCACCAGCACGAAAAAGACCGCAATCTGCAGCCAGCCATTCGAGGTCATCAGAATTTCTCCGGACGCAAAAGCGCGTACACCAGGTAAACCAGCAGCACGGCAGTCAACAAGAGTAAGAGAATGTTTTCAAGCATGGCCGCCACCACCCTTCAACGATTGGCAGCCGTACACATACGCCACGGCGATGATGAAGAACACAATCGAAACGCCGGCGAATACAAGGTCGCTCATGAGATCGGCTCCTGCATCCCGCGCCAATTCCTGCGCCGCGCGGGATTACAGAATCGAGTCTGGCAGCCTCAGGCGTAGGAAAGCAGTAGGAAGGACGTTAAGATTTTGTAAGCGGAGTCTTTTGTTCTGCTTCGTTATCGCCCGGCGTCGGCCGCAGCCGGTACCCAACCCATGGCTCGCTCAGCACATACTGCGGCTCGCCGCCCGGCTCGATCTTCTTGCGAAGCTGTGCGATCAGCACCCGAAGATACTCCGGCTGATCCACTCCGGCGGCGCCCCAGATCGCACGCAATAGCGTTTTGTGCGTCAACACCCGGTCGGCGTTGCGCGCGAAGTACAGCAACAGATCGAACTCCTTCGGCGTCAGGTGCACCTCCACGCCGCGCACGCTCACGTGGTGGCGTTCGAGATCGATGCGGAAATCGCCCACTTCGACCAGACCTTCCTGCGCTCCCTCCGCGGCCGCGCCAACCCGCCGCGATTGCACCCGCACCCGCGCCAGCAGTTCCTGAATACTGAATGGCTTGGTGATGTAGTCGTCTGCGCCCTCGTCCAGCGCCGCAACCTTGGCGTTGTCCTGACTGCGCACCGACAGCACGATAATGGGCACCTGCGAGCGCTCACGAATCTCCCGCGTCAGTTCGATACCGTCCATGCCGGGCATGGTCAGGTCGGTGATCACCAGGTCGGGCTGCAACTTCAGAAACTGTTCCAGCGCATCTTCGCCGTCGTGGGCCACCATCACCTCATGCCCATTGCTCTGCAACGAAGTGCGCAGCACGCGCGTAATCTGCGGCTCATCATCGACAACTAGAATCCGCATCTTTGCCTTTACCTCTCAACTCTCAAGCCCGTCTGACTCAGCCCTTTTGAATCGTCATTCTGACTCGCAGAGTCAGAATCTCCGTATTTGTCTCTTCCCTCGAACCTCGAACCCAGTACCTCGAACCTACTTCGCCGGCTGCGTCACAATATGCACATCCACATCCGGAGCATCGCTCATAAACCGCTCCAGTGCGATGTAGTACATATATTTCTTCCAGCCCTTCACCGCACTCCGCCCGAAGATGACCTGCGTAATTCTGTTCTTTGAAATATAGTCTGCAGTCGCTGCGGGAACGCTGCTGCCTTTCAGCCGCACCACATGCGCGCCTACATTGTCGGCAAACTGGATGTTCGCGTCGAGCGATCTCAGACGCTGCTCCGTCTGGTCCGACTCGATTTCGACGTAGAGCACGTAGAACTCGCCATCCATCGCCTCGGCCATGCGCGCCCCGCGAGCGATCAGGTCGCGAGACGCCGGATTCGCGCTGATACACACGGCGATCCGCTCGGCAATCTGCCAATGTCCGCTCAACTTCTTGCGCTGCACGTAATCGTCGAGCGTGCGGTCGACGGCGCGCGTCACTCGCTGCAGCGCCATCTCGCGCAGTGCGATCAGATTGCCGCGCCGGAAAAAGTTCTGCAGCGCGCGCTCCACCCGTTCCTGCGGATAGATATCGCCGCGGCCCATGCGGGTCACCAGCGCCTCGGGTGTCAGGTCGCTAAGCACAACCTCGTCGGCGCGGTCCAGAACCCAGTCCGGAACCGTCTCGCGCACCGTAATGCCGGTCAGGCTCTGCACCCGGGGCGTAATGCTCTCCACATGCTGCACATTCAACGTCGAGAGCACGTCGATCTCCGCCTCCAGAATCTGCAGCACATCCTGGAAGCGCTTCGCATGCACGCTGCCGCCCGCCTCTAAATCAAACCCGATATTCGTGTGAGCCAGTTCGTCGATCAGCACGACCTCAGGCTTGCGCGCCAGAATCGCATCCACATCCATCTCTTCGAACAGCGTGCCTTTGTACTCCACCTGCCTGCGCGGAACCTGTTCCAACTGGTATGCAAGCTCGGCCGTGCGCGCGCGCCCATGCGTCTCCACAATGCCGATCACGACATCCTCGCCGCGACTCTTTCGCCGCACCGCCTCGCTCAGCATGCTGAAGGTTTTGCCCACGCCCGGCGCGTAGCCCAGAAACACTTTGAAGCGCCCGCGCTTCTGCCCATCCACCTTCGCGAGCCATTCTTCAGGAGTCTTCGTATGCGACTGCTCAGGATTCATTCGCTTTGGCCTTCCCTTGCTACGGTAACGCCGCGGGAGTCGCCCGCGCCGCTTTTTTTCGCGACGCGAAACGGAAGTCGTTAAAAGGTAGTAAGTGTCCCTTCGCCGGCCGCAAGGCTCTGTACAATCCCGAGTGTGTACACGAGGCGAATGGTCGAGTCGGGGCGGTGGCTTGTCATCGCAAATGCGCTTGCGGGAATTGTTGCTCTCTTCCGCTTCGTCATCCACCCGAACCACACCACCATCGCCCTCACCCTGCTGCTGCTGGTGCTGGTGCTGGCCGGCAACTGGGGCCTGCGCTACGCAGTCGCCGCCTCGCTGGCCGCAACCGTCCTTTTCAACTTCTTCTTCATCGATCCCATTGGCACCTTCACCATTGCCGACACGCAGAACTGGATCGCCCTCTTCGCCTTTCTCGGCACCGCGATCTACGCCAGCCACCTTGCATCCCGAATCCGCGAAGAGTCCGAGGAGGCTAACGCGCGACGCCGTGAGTCGGAGATGCTCTACCGCCTCGGCCGGCAACTGCTGCAGCCGGAAAACGTCGCCCAGCTCTTCAACTTCATCCCCTCCAGTGTCGCCAACGCATTCAACTCGCCCGCGGTTACGCTCTATATTGCGGAGGGCGACCGCATCTACCTCTCCGACCCCAAACACATCTCCAGTCCCCGCGTCGCCTGGTGTTCCGACGCGACCGGTGCGTCCGCCTCCACCGACCGCACCCGCGCCGAGATCGTCCGCGATCTGCGCGAGGCCATGATGCTCCCCATCCTTCGCCCTGCCGCGGATGGATGCCCCACCACCGTTCCGCTGCGCATCGGCGTGCGCCCCAGCGGCGCGCTGCTGTTGGAAGCCATTACCATCTCGCGCGAGACCATGGAAGCCCTCAGCGGCCTCATCGCCATATCCATCGAGCGCGCCGAAGCGCTCGAGGACAGCGCCCGCTCCGAAGCCGCCAAGGAGACCGAGCGCCTGCGCACTGCACTGCTCGACTCCGTCACCCACGAACTGCGCACTCCACTGACGTCGATCAAGGCCTCCATCAGCGCGCTGCTCTCGCAGGACTCCCTCGACGCCGAGTCGCAGAAAGAACTCCTCACCGTCATTGACGAAGAGTCCGACCGCCTGAACCACCTCATCGAGCAGGCCGTCGAGATGGCACAGCTCGACGCGAACAAGGTCCACCTCGAGCTTCATCCGCTCTCCGTCGCAACCCTGATCGACACCGCCGTCGAGCAAGCCCACACCGCGTATCCCTCGCGCGAGATCCGCGTATCCCTCGCCAGCAACCTGCCCAGCGTGCTGGCCGACGCCGCATGGATCCACAAGGTCCTCAGCAACCTGATCGGCAACGCGATCAAATACTCACCGGCCAGCCCTTCAGGACAAGCCGAGCCGATCTTCGTCTCCGCAGAGCCACAAGCCGCGGACATGCTCGCCATCAGCGTCGCCGACCGCGGCGCCGGCATCGACCCGCTCGAGCAGGGCATGATCTTCGACAAGTTCTACCGTGGCCAGTCTTACCGTGATCCCACCCTGCGCCAGCGCGTCCCCGGCACCGGCATGGGCCTCGCCATCTCCCGAGCCATCGTCGCCGCGCACGGCGGCGCCATCAGCGTCACCAGCCAACTCAACCACGGCTCCGTCTTCACCTTCACGCTCCCCATCGCCCGTCCCTGAGTTCCTAGCGCAACGGACAACGCGGAACCTACAACGAAAACCCCGCTCCTACACCAGCTCGATACTTACCCGCCGCCCCACCATGGCCGCCGCCCGTTGCAGACTCGACAGCGTGATGTCGTCTTTGCCATTCAGAAGCCGGTCAACCTGCGAACGGCTCGTCTTCAGCATGGCCGCCATTCGGTTCTTCGAGATCTTCTTCTCCTTCATGGCCTCGGCAAGCTGCCACGCGACGACTTCTTTGACCGCCTGCGCCTGCGCCTCTTCGAAGATGCCCTCCTCCTTCAGGAAGTCATCGATGCTGGAACCCATGTGCTTCTTGCTCATCGCTCCAACTCCCTCTGACGCTTTCGCGCCGTCGTCAAATCCTCCTCCGGCGTGGCTCGCGTCTTCTTGATGAACCCGTGCAGTGCGACCAGGTGCTCGCGGTAAAGGCATAGCAATACGCGCGCCGTCCGTTTCGTCGGAAGATCCGTGCGCACCTCCCACAAACCGTCGCCCATCGGACGGCATAACGGCATTCCTACCGGCCATCGCCATTGCGCCCGCAGCAGATCCTTCCCTATCGCGTGACGCTCCGCTTCATCGAGCCCTCTTAACCACTCTCTGACCGGCTCACTACCTGCCG
This sequence comes from Acidobacteriaceae bacterium, assembly GCA_036390355.1. Classification (GTDB taxonomy): domain Bacteria; phylum Acidobacteriota; class Terriglobia; order Terriglobales; family Acidobacteriaceae; genus Edaphobacter. The sequence goes on along the minus strand of DASWCA010000183.1, from coordinate 3,688 downwards.
CAGTACGGTAAAAGATCAGCGGAATCTTTGGCCGCTGTAGATCATCTGGCATTATGTACCTTACTTAGTGCATTGTACTATAAAAGATACGCATTTGCGAGCGCCCCGGCCCGCAGCCACTTGTGCCTGCCACTGTAAAAGCCTTTTCCCCACATTTATTTATCGACTATGTAAGCCCCCACGATGTATACCCGTCTATTGCAGTGGAACGGGTTGGCGCGAACGTAGCCAGCCATGGAGAACGACAATGAACGCCAGCACGACCACATACCCCTCACCTGTGAAACGCTTTCTCGGAATCGCAGGCGCCTTCGCACTCACAGCCTCTTTGATCGCCGGATGTTCCAGCGCGGTATCGCCCTCAAGCCTCACCAACATTGCCTCTGCCGCAGTCGACGTCCCCGTCCTGATCACCGACGCACCCTCCGACCAGCTCGTCAGCTTCTCGCTCACCATCAACAGCGTCATCCTCACCGACACCGCGGGCAAGACCGCCAGCGTGCTCTCCACGCCAACCACCATCGAGGTCACCCACCTCAACGGCATCCAGGCGCCGCTCGTTACCGCGAAGATCCCGGCCGACACCTACGTCTCGGCGACCATCACCTTCTCCAGCCCGCAGATCACCTACATCGATCCCACGACCAGGCTGCCGGTCGTCGCGTCGCCCGTGCTGGCCACCACCTCGTTCACCGCGACTGCGCCGTCGCCGGTCACCATCTCAAACTCCTCGACGTCGCTGCTCATCGACCTGCTCGCCGGCCAGTCCGTCACCATCTCCGGGACTACCGTGACGGTCAGCCCGGTCTTCGGCATCAAGGCCGTGCCGCCCGCCTCCACGCCGCCGCCCCCCGGCCAGAACGGTACCGGCATGGAGCATAAAGGCACCGTCGTCTCCGCCAGCGGCACCACGCTGGTCGTGCAGCCGCCCAGTGGCCCGAACATCACATTCACGACCAACAGCGCCACCACCTACCAGGGCGTCAGCGGCCTTACCGCGCTCACCGCCGGCCAACTGGTCGAGGTCGACTTCACCGTCCAGACCGGCGGAGTCCTGCTCGCCACCCGCGTCGAGGTTGTACCCGCCCCGCCCACCGGTTCGGCGAACAAGCTCGCAGGCCCCGTCACCTCGGTCACAACCGGCAGCTTCAAAATGGCGCTGATGCAGGGCCTCGGCCCAATGGTCAGCCCGACGGCCACCGGGAACATCTACACCATCACCACCAACGGCTCCACGGTCTTCGCGACCGCGCCGCAGTTCATCTCGCTCTCCGGCCTGCCGTTTACGCCGTCCTTCTCCTCGGCCAACCTGAGCGCCGGACAGGCGGTGGGCGTCGTCGCATCCTCCATCACCGGGACGACGGCGGTTGCGTCGAACGTCTATCTCATCCCGCAAACTGTAGGCGGAACCGTAACCGCGAAGACCGTCAGCGGCAACTTCACCGTCTACACCGTCACCCTGGCCACCGGATCGGCATTTGCCTCGCTCAGCGGCGCTTCGACGATCACGGTCTACACCTCAACCGCAACCGCCGCGCTCGCCTCCACGCCCATCACCGCAGGCAGCCAGGTCCGTTTCAACGGCCTGATCTTCCATACCGGCACAACCTTCAGCATGGTCGCCGGCTGTTCCCCAGATGGCGATCCGCGCATCTAACCCACAGTTCGTGGATTGGCCATCAAGTCTCCCAGGATCTGTGACCCATCCGCGCGGCGAGCCGGGAGTCTGCGAAAGCAGACTTCCGGTTTTCCTTTTGTGCGCGGCTTTAGCGACGCCGCTACGTGCCACAGTGGCAATACCAGAACGGTTTGCCGGGCCCATTTTGAATTTCAGGGTGACAGCGTTGGGCATTGTAAGAACCACATCGATCTCCACAAGGATAAGAAGAACATCCTGCTCGATCTACTTGAGATGGATTGATGCCCAATTTTTGAGCGACCGCGTTCCGATAATCTTCCTCTGTCCCAGGCGTCCACACGAGTTTGTCATCATAGACAGTCGTTTTGAACCCATAGGGCGCGTGAAGCCCCTCAAAAATAGGGAGTGACAGTCCCTCGGGCAGGAAGTCGGCATGATTGTCACCCTCTTCGAGGACGGTGATTCCATTGATATCTTTCATCAGTCTCCCTTTCGATTCACTATCATTCGTCGCGCTTGCCAGGGTCGCGCTTCTCTAAATCTGCGAACACCCCAGCGGGCTCAAATACAGATTCGAGATATTACTCACAATCTCCGCATCTGTATTTCCCGGCCGGTGCGACAACTCCTTCCACGCCGCATCCGCCGAAAACGCCGCCCAGTGCGCCGTCAACTCCGCCGTATCGGCGAAGGTCAGCATGTAAGTCAGGCACGGCATACGCGTGCCGATCAGCGTATCCGCGAAGAACACCGGCGTCAGTCCCGTCCGCACGAAGATCGCAATCTCCGCCTCGTTAAACATCGCGATCTTGCGTGTGTGCGCTACCTGGCTCGGACTCTCATACGTGCGCAACTGAAAGATCCGCTTCGGCAACTTGCCATCGACAGGGTTCGGCGAAGTCAGCTTCGGCCACCCGCTGAACGCCGAGAGCAGCGCCCGCTCCGACCGCACGAACGCAGGAGCCGACGCCGGCGCATCGCGAAACCCGCCCGCCGCCTTCACGTACTCCGCATCCTTGCCCAGCCGCGCATCCAGCCCCACCAGCGCCTCAGCCGACCCCGCCGGAATCAGCACGTAATACGTCGGCGTCTCCGGCCCGATGTCCAGCTTGAACGCGCCCACCGGCCGCATCTCCAACCGGCCCAGCGCGGGAATCAGCGCCCGCTCAAAGTACCCCTGGCACAGCGCAAGCTGCGGCCCATTCCGCAGCGTGTACTTCCGCAACTGATAAAACTCCTGCCCCGCCGTCGCTTGAGCCTCCGCCACCGCGTTCGCCTCCACCCCAAACGCCGCACCCGAAGCTACCGCCACCGCAGCCGCCTTCACAAACTCTCGCCTCTCCACCGTTCCTCCATGTTCTAACTCGTACATCAGCTTACGTCAGGCTTGTGCTTGAACTGGATGGGCGCCGCTTCTACTGATTAGGCGAGACCCCTGCCGTGCCGTTGGCTCCAGATTCCCGGCTAAGAGTCCACTCTCCGTTCATGGAAAAGTCCACGCCATTGTTACTCTTCTCCCAACAATAGAAGAGGCGATCCGCACTAAGCTCGAAGGTTGCACGATAGTTGACGTTCAGGCCGTGCTCACTTTGACTCCCATAGAATCCGAAGTCCCCATACCCGGCGTCCAGAATTTTATCGAGCCCCTTTGCTGTATAAATCTCCTTTGAATCGTGTTGCCAGTTGAGGGTGACCGTGGACTTGGCAGGGTCAATCACCATGAATCTCACACTATGATCGTAGGACTTCTGTCCTTTCGTGCCGTAGGTATATTCGAGTCGCAGCCGCCCTTTCTTAGGGTCGTTCGTGATCGCAACCCGCACCGGAGTGGTGACCATTGGGGTCTTGTTATATGCATGGTTCGTGCCCACCCAGACGCCCACAAAATGGGAGTTTAGTGTCTGCAGTTTCGGTTCTATCTGCCCATTACCTTGGAGCCATGAGCAGGAGATAAAACAGAGCAGTAAAAAGGAGCAGCAGTTTCGCGGTTTCATCGGCCCTCGCGCGTACGTCAGACCGAGTATAGCGGGTGCCCCATTCATGACAGTC
>DASWCA010000182.1:0-4835 GCA_036390355.1 Acidobacteriaceae bacterium | reverse complement strand
CCGGCCAGGGAGCGATCCTGGCCGCAGCCTCTTCGCCGCAGGCGCCTGTTCCCGCTCCGGCTATCTCTACCGCCGTCCATTCCGGCACGTAAGATAGTCCGCAAGTCCCGAATCGTCCGCCGCCCGCCAGCATCTAGAATGAGTACATACGGATGGCCGACGAGCAAAAAACAGAGCAGCCGAAGAAAGCCATAGCCAAGCCCGCACACGACGACGATGTCGCCGGCAAGGCCTACGACGGTCGCCTTATGCGGCGCTTGCTGACGTACCTACGCCCGTACAAACTTCAGGTTGCCATCTCCGCCGTCGCCACCATCCTCAAGGCAGCCTGCGACAGCGCCGGCCCGCTGCTGGTTATGATCGCCGTCGACACCTATATGGCGGCCAAAGCGCCCGACCAGCTTCCGTGGCTCGCCCGCCAGCTGAGCCGCTATCCCATCCCGCCCATGCACGGCGTTACCCTGATCGCCGGCATCTATCTCGGCGCGCTGCTGGTCACTTTCCTGCTCGAACTGCTCCAGACCTACCTGATGCAGTGGACAGGCCAGAAGGTGATGTTCGATATGCGCAGCCAGATCTTCCGGCATCTTCAGCGCATGTCGCCCGCCTTTTACGATCGCAACCCGGTTGGCCGTCTCGTCACACGTCTCACCTCCGACGTTGACGCACTGAACGAGATGTTCACCTCCGGCGTGCTCGCGATCTTCGAAGACGTCTTCACCCTCGCCTTCATTGTCGGCATCATGATCTGGAAGAGCTGGCCGCTCGCGCTGCTCACCCTCGCCGTCATCCCGGCCATCCTCTTCGTCACGCGCATCTTCCGCGCAAAAGTCCGCGAAAGCTACCGCCGCCAGCGCGCCGCCACCGCAAAGATCAACTCCTTCACGCAGGAATACGTGTCCGGCATGTCGATCGTCCAGCTCTTCAATCGCGAGCGGCGCGCCTTCAACGACTTCTCAGCAGTCAACGCCGAGAACAAGCAGGCCTGGACCGACGCCATCTTCGCCTACGCCTGGTACTATCCCGTCGTCGAATTCCTCAGCTCCAGCGCCATCGCCCTCATCCTCTGGCGTGGCGGCTCGGCAGTCCTTCACAATCTCGCCTTCCTCCATGCCGCAGCCGCCCTGGGCCTGCATCCCGACCGCGCCCCCGGCTTCTTCGGGACCGTCACTGTCGGCGTCCTCATCGGATTTATCCAGTACGCGCAGCGCTTCTTCCGCCCGATCATGGACCTCAGCGAAAAGTACAACATCCTGCAAGCTGCCATGGCCGCCAGCGAGCGCGTGTTCAAGCTGACCGACACCGAGCCGACCGTTGTCTCCCCTGAACACGCCATCGCGGGTAACCGCTCCGGCTCAATTGAATTCCGCAACGTCTGGTTCACCTACGATCAGCGCGCGACTACCAGCAACCAACAACCAGCAACCAGCAACTCGTTCCTCCCCGACCCCGACATCGAGTGGATCCTGCGCGGCGTCTCCTTCACCATCCCTCCCGGCGAGACCGCCGCAATCGTAGGCCATACCGGCGCCGGCAAGACCACCATCATCTCCCTGATGATGCGCTTCTACGACATCCAGGCCGGTCAGATCCTCATCGACGGCGTAGACATCCGCGACCAGGACCTTACCGCCCTCCGCCGCCGTTTCGGAGTCGTCCTGCAAGACCCTTTCCTCTTCACCGGCACCATCGCGGACAACATCCGCCTCGGCAGCAGTTGGATTACCGATGCAGCACTACAGAAGGCTGCGGACGAGGTCAACGTCGGCGACTTCATCCGCTCGCTCCCCGCCGGCTTCGACGAGCCTGTGCGCGAGCGCGGCGCCACCCTCTCCACCGGCCAGAAGCAGCTTATCGCCTTCGCCCGAGCCCTGGCCCATGCGCCCGCCGTCCTTATCCTCGACGAAGCTACCAGCTCCGTCGATACCGACACCGAGCACCTCGTCCGCCTTGCGCTCTCCCGCATGATCACCGGTCGCACCAGCGTGCTGATCGCGCACCGGCTGTCCACTGTCCAGAGTGCAGATACCATCCTTGTCATGCACAAGGGTCAGCTCCGCGAACGCGGCACCCACCAACAACTCCTCACGCAACGGGGCCTCTACTGGAAGCTCTACCAGCTCCAATACCGCGACCAGGAACTCAGCACACCCGTCCCAGTCCCGATCGCGTCGACTGTATAGATCAATCGATTCAGCTCATCCGCGAACTCACGTCCATCAGAAGTTGAGGTTCGCCCCCAGACATATGCTTCGATTGCCGGCAGTGGGAGGTCCGAAGAAACCGCCCGCGAGCGATTGTGACTTCCCGAAGAATGGAGACGTGAGCGTGCCATTCGGGATGCCCAGATTTTCGTGATTGAAGACGTTCTGGCCCTGGACCTGGAGCGTGAGGTTGTACTTGTGCGGAGTAGTAGCGTCTAGGCGGCCAGGACCTCCTTGATCGCCGCTCAACCCGCGGCCAACTCCTCCGCCGCCGCCGCGCCCTCCACCGCCGCCCATACCTCCCCCACCACCCATACCTCCGCCGCCACCACCGCCACCCCTTCCTCCTCCACGCCCGCCACCACCACCGCCTTCGATGCGCGGTCCAAATCCGAACACCTTGCTGACGCGAAGATTGAGGCTGATGTTGGCTGGCCCTGTGCCCAGGTTGTAGGGAACAATCCTTTCGCTCGCGCCGGTTGGGCTGGACAGCGGATTCGCGTCGAGACACCCATAGGGTGTCGACACGGCATTCGCCTGGCCACAACTCGCCGCAAATGTCGGGCGCGAGTTGAATTGATTGTTGCCCGTCAAATCCTTGCCGGTACTGATGTTGTAAGGCATACCTGAGTTGACGGACAGGAATGGCGAGAACGAGAGTCGCCATGGCGCCTGAACATTACCCAGAATCACAAAGCGATTGTGGATGTCGAAGCTCGCCCGCCCATAGTCGAATCCCGGATCGCTCGCGACCGTTGGAACGAACGCCACACCGCTGGTATCCCCTTTCGAGTTGTTATAGGTATAAAACGTGGTGATGCTGAACCGCGGATATCGCGCTGTGACCGACGCAATCACCTGGTTCTGCCTGTACACGCCGCCCGATTGAAACTGCATATCGTTTTCAGGCGGCTGCGAGATCGGAGCCGTAGGATACGTGCCCGACAGAATATTCTGCTCCGGATAAACTCCCGCGGCGCTCACGTTGTTCGTCAGGTACATGTGCACGCCGCGGCTGTAGAGATACGTGACGTTGGCAGTCATCAGCTTGCTCAACTGTCGATCGATCCCAATCGCAGCCTGCATGTCGTTCGCAGCATGGAAATGAGGGTCGACCGTGTAGCCTGTCGGGGCGGCGCCGCTCGTCGACCCGGAGAAGTTCGTCACCGTCTGGTTCGGATTGTAAAAATTCGGATTTACCACCGTAATGCCGCGCTGGTTCGGAGTCTGGGACGACCCAAGCGGAACAAAATTGTTATGAATTGCCTGAATCACATACGGTGTCGCCCCTCCACCGCCGCCTCCGCCTCCCAGCCCGTTCGGCACTGTGAACCGCTGGTAAAACCATCCATACCCCACTCGCAGCACCGTCTTCGGCCTTTGATTCGCTCCGCCCTTGTCGAGCGCATAGGCAAAGATCACGCGCGGTGCCCAGTCATTCTTGTCGCGAATCCGGTTCTGCGTCTCCCACCGCACTCCATAGCTGAACGTGAACCGCGGATTCACCTTCCAATCGTCCTGATAAAACAGCGCTGCGTCGAACAGAGTCGCCCGCGCCACGTAGCTGTTGACCAGCGTCACCGTATATTGCCTCGGCTTGCCCGCCAGATAATCCGCAATCGTATCGAAGACGTAAGCGCCGTTCGCACCCGCATTCGAATAGTTCGCATCGCGATATGCGCGCAGACGCGTGCCATAGTTCAACGAATGTCTCCCAAGCGACTGCGCAAAATAATCCTGGAACTCGAAGTCGTCCTGGTGGTCCTCCGTCGTGCCTGAGCCGTTGCCTCCCGTAGAGAACGCACCCTGTACCGTCACGCCCGGCCGGGTCGACTGAGGCGTGTCCTGACTCCGAATCCTTCGGTACTCGAACCGAATATCATTCGCCAGATTCTTGTTCAGCACAATGCTGTCGCTGATCTGCAGAGTATTCTCCAGGCCGTGGGAGTTCGAAGCCCGATCCGGCAACGTCAGCGCGCTGATCCCCGAATTCGTCTGCACCGCGCGAAAGAACTCGTCGCGAATTGTTAGCGTATTCGACTGGCCAAGCTGGATGTCGAAGCGCGGACTCAGATCGATACGCGAACTGGGATTCGAAATCGCTTCATTCAGCGCCTGGCTTGTATTTGCCGGATTGATGGCATCAACAATGCTTTCATTCTGATTGTTGCGCCCAAACGCGCTGAAGAAGAATGAGCTGCTCTTCGTGATCGGCCCGCCAACACTCCCATTCAGGTTGTACGAGTAATAATTCGGCTCCTGGATCGGCGCCTGTCCCGGCCTGAGATTCGAGTTCAGGATCGGATTCGGCGCGTTGAAAGCCGAGTAGTTGCCGCGCGACTCGATCTGTCCATGCACCTTCTCGGTGCCCGGCTTCGTGAGTATCTCGATGCGACCGTAACCCAGCCGGTCGAACTGCGCGGAGAACGGATTCTGATTGATGCGAATCTCCCTGATCGAAGTCTTCGGAGGAAGTTGCCCGCCAGTAAATCCGTCAATATAAATCTGTCCGCCATTCGGACCCGCTGCCGGACCGGCCAACGCCTGCAACTCGCTCTGCAGTTCATCCGGATCGTCCGAGAGCGCGTCGAGGTCCTTGCCCTTGATCACGATCGCATTCGCGTTGTTGTC
>DASWCA010000181.1:0-8554 GCA_036390355.1 Acidobacteriaceae bacterium | reverse complement strand
CGGCGAGCAGCAGATTCGCGCGCTTGTAAGTGGCGAAGCGGCGCGCGAAGCCGATAGTAAGCGCATCCGGCAACAGCACTTTGCTGAGACGCTGCAGAGCTTCCGGCGACTCGCCGCGCCGTTCTGCCTGCTCGCGGGCGCGGCGGCGAACGAAGTCGAGCAGCTGCGTCTTCAGGCTGAGGTGGGTCTCCCAAAGTTCGCCATCGTCGATATTCTCGATCTCTCCCCAGGTTCGCGACGATCCGGCGTTGTTCTGCCAGCCGACTCCGATGTGGCGATCGTAGAGGCGTCCCATCTGCGGCGCGAGCCATGACGGGACGTGGACGCCATTGGTGATGTGACCGATGGGCACAGCATCCGCGGGCTTGCCGGGGTAGAGCTGCCACCACATCTCGCGGGAGACTTCGCCATGCAGCGACGAGACGGCATTCGCCCGGCGCGACAGCTTGAGGCCAAGCACCGTCATGCAGAACGTCTCCTGGTGATCGGTGGGATAGACGCGACCGAAGCCCATCAGGTTCTCGTGCGAGATGCCGAGTTGTTCGCGCAGCGGCCCCAGGTGCTCCTCGATGAGGTCGGCGTGGAAGCGGTCGTGTCCGGCCGGCACGGGAGTGTGCGTAGTGAAGATGACTTCGCGGGGAATCTGCAGGGCCGCGGATTTGAAGTCGATGCCTTCTTCTTCCATGCGATTGCGAATGGCCTCGAAGACCGCAAAGCCGCTGTGGCCTTCGTTGAGGTGGAGGACTCCGGGGGAGATGCCCATCGCCTTCAGCGCGCGGAATCCGCCGACGCCGAGCAGCAACTCCTGGCGGATGCGGGTGCGACCGTCTCCGCCATACAGGCGCGAGGTGAGCAGGCGGTCTTCGGGCGCGTTGCCCTCGACGTTGGAGTCGAGCAGGAGGAGGTCGATGCGGCCGACGTTGACTCGCCAGACCTTCGCGCGGATGGAGCCGCCGCGAGTCTGAATTTCCACGGCGACCGGCTCGCCGTTCTGGCCAATGGCGGGCTGCATAGGCAGTTGCGTAACGTCGGTGTGGATGTACTCCTCGCGCTGCCAGCCGGTGGTGTCGAGACGCTGGAGAAAGTATCCCTGGCCATAGAAGAGGCCGACGCCAACCAGCGGAATATCGAGGTCGGAGGCGCTCTTGACGTGGTCTCCGGCGAGTACGCCGAGGCCGCCGGAATAGATGGGCAGAGATTCGTGCAATCCGAACTCGGCGGAGAAGTAGCCGACGGGACGAGGCCGAAGGACGCCGGCGTTGGCTGCGCCCCAGGTGCGGTCCGCGTTGAGGTACTCGCGCTGGCGGCGGTAACAATAGTTGATGCGGCTGTGCAGGACGAGTTCGGTGGCGCGGCGTTCGAGTTCTTCGAGCGGGATCTCGCTGAGTAGCGAGATGGGGTTCTGATTGAGCTCGCGCCAGCGGATTGGATTGAGATCGCGGAAGAGGCTGACGGTGTCGTGATCCCAGCTCCACCAGAGGTTGCGCGCGAGGGACCAGAGGCGCTCCTGCGACGGGCCGATGAAGCGGTCGAGCGAGCGAGCCTCGCTGACGACTGGAGCGACCTGGTTTGCCGCTTCGGTCAGCATGCGAATCTCATCGTCGCGGAAGGTACGGGCTTCCTTGGTCTGCACAATGAGGACGCCCTGCAGGATTCCGCGGTCGATGAGCGGCACGCCGAGGAACGAGTGGTAATCCTCTTCGCCGGAGTCCTTGAAATACTTAAAGCGCGGGTGATTCTTGACGTCATCGACGGCGACTGGCAGCACCTGTTCCGCGACGAGGCCCGCAAGGCCTTCGTTGAGGGGCATGCGCAGGGTGCCGATGGCTCGCGGATGGAGGCCGAGCGTCGCGGCCAACACCAGGTTCGAGCGGTCGGGCTCGAGCAGGTAGGCCGAGCAGACGTCAGTCTTGAAGCGCGAGGCTATCAGCGCGACGACTCTCATCAGAGTGTCGGCTGGCTTGCCGCCGTCCTCGGTGAGATACTTGATTTCCTCCAGCGTCAAAACGTGGGTAGCTTCAGTTGCTGCGTAGGTCTCGGCCATGCACATCCCCCGGTTTGCGAGCGATTTGGGAAAGGCTATATAGACAGCTTTGCCCGTCTCAACCAAGGGTGCAGAGAAGTGTGTGGCTCAAGTTTTCAGGTGGTGCGGTTGGAGCGGACGGCCCATTGCAGGATGAATGCGACGATACCATACTTCTCCAGCTTATTTTGGGGCCACCTCGACGATCATGAAGGTGTCCGGCTTCGGCCGGGGGCGGCCGGTGGTTGCGGGTTGCATCTCCGCGGTAGGCATGAAGATGCGGTGTGTGGTGGGATCGAGGCCCATAGTGCGGGCGGCGGGCGGTGTCTTGACCGTCTGGAGGAGCTTGCCATCTTTGAGGGAGGCGACGGCGAGCGTTCCGTCGGCGCTCGAGGCGAAGGCCTGTCCGCCGTCAACCTTGGTGGCGTCGACACCAGGGCCGATGGGGAGCGAGGCGGTAACCTTGCCTGTTTCGGCGCTCATGAAGACCATCATCGCGGGCTTGCGGCAGCCGATGACGAGGGTGTGGGTGGCGGGATCGAGCGCCATGCCGACGGGCGATCCGCCGGGCGCAACAGGCCAGCGGTTGATGACTTTGCCGGCCTTCAAGTCGACGACCGCGACGAGATCCTTGTCCTGGAGGTTGATGAAGACCTTGCCGGCGCCATCGGCTGCGAGAAATTCGGGCTTGCCGTCGAGGGCGATGGAGGTGACTTTGCCCTTCGCGGGATCGATGTCCGGGCTGAAGGTCATGAGGGTACCGCCGTCACCGGAGACGGCGAGGACCAGGTTTTGCTTCGCGTCGTAGATGATGCCGTCGGTGTCGGGCACGGTCGGGATGCTGCCCAGCGTGGCGTAAGTCTTCAGGTCGAAGACGAGGATGGCCCCGGTGCCTCCGCCATCGGTGATGAAGCCGCGGTTGAGCTTGGAGACGACGGCCACGCCGTGCGCGCCCTTCTGGCCGGGAATGTCGCCGAGCACCTTGCCGTCCTGGTCGAGGACCATGGTGTGGGTGCTGCGCGGGACAAAGAGGCGGTGCGTCTGCGGGTCCACGGTCAGGTAGTCCCAGGAGCCTTCGCCGCCGACGTGGAATGTGTTGGTGACGTCCCAGGTCTGGGCGGAGGCGGGCGCGGCGCCGAGGGTGAGGGCCAGGCCGGCGGAGGCAAGGGACAAGCTGATGTGGTGGGCGATGCGCATGGGTTGACCTCTCCTGAAGCGTATTGCGGTAAGTTTGGCACTGCGGAAACAGACGCGGGTGCGGCCAAAGAAAGTTAGCATAGCTGGATTAAGGCTTGCTGAAGGCTGGCCGATGGTACTGGGTCAGTTTGAAAGTCCGGGGCACCGAAGTTTCCTAAGACCCCGTATTGCGTGCGCTACAATCGAGCGGTTTGGTGTAGCCCGAGCCAGATAACTTCCGGGTTGGCGACCAGTTGCCCGGAACCGCAGCAAGCAGCGACAAAGTGAGGGATAATCGTGAGGTGGCCATCTCAATACCTTCTGGACTCACGGATGATAATGACTTCGTCGGGTTGTTGAACGCGCTGCTAAATGCTTTAGTCACTCAGCAAGAGACGGAGCAACTCTGGGTGATTCAGGTCGATAACTGGTTTGATCACAAATGGCTAAGATATTCCGGGAGTGGTACCGTTGCCTCCAAGTTCCCGGTAGATTGGACCTCGTCGTTTATGGACCGGTTCGCGTCCGTTAAGGAGCAGTTCTGGCGGGACAAACTTACCTTCCCACCGTTTGCGCCGGAAAGGGTGGCGGCCCAGTGGTCCTTTCTGCATACCGAAAGTGGCTACATCGAAGTCCCTCTCGCGAAGTTGCCGCATAGCGAGTCCAAACACCGCAGCCATTCCAATCTAAACAGGCGGGTGGAGGATTTCGTTAGATCGGCTTCGTTTGTCTGGTATAGCGGCAACACGTTGAAGAACGGACGAGGAAGTGCAATGGTCTACAGCATCGGACCTGGTGGACCGATTTGCTGGTTTGCAGCATTCGGAAGGAAATCGGGCTGGGCGCTTGAAAGGACCAAGGGCATAGATACGGAGCAGGTCTCTCGGCTGCTGAGTCGCGGGTGAGCGGCTAACCGGAAGTAATCCCCGAATTGCCTGCAAAGTCGACCGGTTGAGACCGCCCCGTATTGCGGGAACAATGGCCATGAATCTGCTACTCTCACGCCTATGAACCCTGAATACTTGTGGCTGACTGGCGCGATGCAACTCCTGACCTTCTTCGGTATCGGGCCTGCGCTTGCCATCGCCATCACGTATAAGGCATGGCGAGGGAAACCAGAGAATCTCAACCTCGGACGGTACGTAACGCTTTGCGTTACGTCTGGCGTGGCGGCTTCCTTATTGATCTGGGTAGCGAAGTGGATGGACGCTGATGTCAGAACGGCTATGTATTTTCTGCAATTGGCTTGTGTTTTCCTTAGCGGCCTCTTGTTTGGCGTGTGCATGGGATGCGGCTGGTCCCTACTCTTACGCATGTGGTATTGGCACAAGACAACACGGCTAACCAGCGCGGACGAACCGTAAACTTACAAAAAGATGAAACTCTTTGGATCAGAGGCCAATACCTCGGGCGAATTGAAACCACATGCCTGTAAAGTCTCGTTTGCGGTAAAGTGCCGCCGACGATACCCTTGCGCCCCGCTGGAGAGCCTGAGAGGATGGCTGGCATGGAATCACTAGGCGGGATGACAGTCAACGAGCGGTTCTTTGCCGTGGGTCTCGACTCGGAATGGACTAGCGCAGTGGGGCGTCGGGATCGAGACGCAATGCTGAAACTACTTGGGAGGGTCGAGCTTGCGGATCAGGCTGAACGGATTATTGATACGCTCATGAAGCGATTGGGTTAGCCAAGGTTTTTATTGCCCTTGCATCGAACCGCCTGCAAAGTCGGGCTTTTCGGAAAGTTCAGTCACGCACCTCAAACTGACCCACTACCCCGAGATTCATTTCTTCCAGGGATTGAGCTATAGTCATGTAATGAGGGGTCAATACACAATTGCGCGTATGCGGTCGCCGTGGCGATTGCTGCTCGGAGTTTTGTGTATCTCGCTGATCATGCTGGGTGGCGTGGTTGGCGCCACACATACTCATGCTACGGGGGAAGTTTCCCACCAGAACTGCGGTCTCTGCGCAACTGCCCACATGGCGGTCCAGGTTGCCGTTTCGGTGACGCAAGTCTTCGTTTCCCAGGTATTCACCCCGGTTCAAGCGTCCACTCCAGTCGATGCCCACCTGTTCACTCCGCTGTTTGCTCTGTTCTCACGGCCTCCGCCCGCTGACTCGAATCGCTCGTAATTCGGCAATTCGAAGTCAGGCTCTAACTCAGGAGGAAGTATATGAACACGCTTTTTCGGCGCGCATCTTTCGCGACCCTTTTAGTCTCTCTTTTCTTCAATCTCTCAGGCGCGCGCGCGCAGTCGGCAGGTAACTCCGGCACAGTGTATGGCACCGTCACCGATCCCAGCGGCGCCATCATCCAGGGAGCCGACGTCACCATCGCAAACCCGGTCAGCGGATACAGCCGCCAGACCAGGACCGACACCGCCGGCCATTACCAGTTCACCAATCTGCCGCTCAATCCCTACCACCTGACCATCTCCGCGCCTACCTTCGCCTCAGCCGCGGCCGACGCCGACGTGCGCTCCACGGTCCCCATCACGCTCAACACCAGCCTGAAGCTCAGTGCCACCTCCACCATGGTCGAGGTCACAACCAATGGCGGCGACCTCATCGAAGGCGACCCGGTCGGCCACACCGATATCGACCGCGACCTCTTCCAGAAGCTCCCGTTGGAGAGCGCGTCCTCGTCCCTTAGTTCTCTCGTCACTCTCGCTTCTCCCGGCGTTTCCGCCGACTCCGACGGCCTCTACCACGGCATGGGCGATCATGCTTCGAACACCATCGCCGTCGACGGCCAGAATATGTCCGACCAACAGAGCAAAGTCTTCTCCAACCAGATCCCCTCCAACTCCGTTCAATCCCTCGAGGTAATCCAGGGCGCCCCCCCAGCCGAATACGGCGGCAAGACCAGCCTCGTGATTCAGGTGACGACCCGTTCCGGCCAGGGTGTCACTACCCCCACCGGATCCGTCTCCGCATCCTTCGGCACCTTCGGCTCTTCCACCGGCTCCGTCGACCTCAGCTACGGCGGCAAAAACTGGGGCAACTTCATCGAAATCGACGGCCTCAACACCGGCCGCTTCCTCGATCCTCCGGAGTTCGCCGTCTTCCACTCCAAAGGCAACGAACTCAATCTCTTCGACCGCATCGATCGCCAGCTCACGACGGCGGATTCGGTCCACCTCAATCTCGGCTTTAGCCGCTCCTGGTTTCAGACTCCCAACACCTACGACAACCTCAACGTGCAGAACATCGTCTCGGGCGGCACGGGCCGCAGCCCGGTCTTCGGCGCAGTCGGCAACACCGATCAGCGCTCCAAGATCCTCACCTTCAACGTCGCCCCCAGCTATACCCATTCCGTCGGCGTCAACTCCGTGTTCAACCTCGGCGCATATGTCCGCCGCGACGACTACAACTACTACCCCAGCCGCAACCCGCTCGCCGACCTTGGCCCCATCCAGGGCCAGTCCGTCGTCCAAAACCGTTCCCTCACCAACGCCGGACTCCACAGCGATTTCTCCTACGTCAAAGGCATCCACAACATCAAGCTAGGCGCCGTCTACCAGCAGACCTTCCTCCGCGAGAACGACTCCATCGGGCTGGTCGACTCCACCTTCAACGCCCCCTGCCTGGACCGGAGCGGCAACTCGCTGCCCGGCTTCACCAGCCCCACCCAATGCGCCGGCGCCGGCTACGTCTCCAACGACCCCTCCGCCGGAGGCTCCTACGACTCCGACCTGCTGCCCTACGACCTCACCCGCGGGGGCGGCTACTTCAAATTCAACGGCCACACCGACGTCAAGGAGATCGCCCTCTACGCCCAGGACCAGATCACGGCGGGCAACTGGACCCTAAACGTCGGTCTGCGCGGCGATCTTTACAACGGCCTCGCCATTACCCGCCAGGCCGAACCCCGCGTCGGCCTCTCCTACACCGTCAAGCGGACCAATACCGTCCTGCGCACCTCCTACGCCCGCACGCTGGAAACTCCCTTCAACGAGAACCTCGTCGTCTCCAGCCAGGGTTGCGGAAGCGTTGTCCTCTCGCCCCTTCTCGCCTGCACCCCAGGTGTTTCAACGACGCTCCAGCCTGGCTTCCGCAATGAGTTCCACGCCGGCCTGCAGCAGGCCTTCGGCAAGAACTTCGTCGTCTCCGGAGACTACGTCTGGAAGTACACCCACAACGCCTTCGACTTCAGCATTCTGGGCAATACGCCGATCTTCTTTCCCATCGACTGGCATAACTCCAAGATCCCCGGCTTCGACCTGCGCGCGGACATCCCCAACATCCATCACATCTCAGCCTTCGTCGTCATGTCTTCGGTTGCTGCTCGCTTCTTCCCGCCGCAGACCGCCGGAGCAGGCGCAACCGTCGGGCAGAGCGGCTATCCCTTCCGCATCGACCACGACGAGAAGTTCAACGAGACCACCCACGTCCAGTACTCTCTGCCCATCAAGCGCGCGCCCTGGGTCGGCGTCAACTGGCGCTACGACAGCGGCCTCGTCGCCGCCTCCACGCCCTGCTTCAACCTGACCGGCCCTAACACAGGCTGCTCCGGCTATTCCATCCTGGTCAACGGCAAGCCCACTGTCGATCTCAGCAGCCTGACCGCCGATCAGCAGTTCGAGGCCGGCCTCGCCTGCAACGGCGTGAAGGCCACGCCCGGCTCCGGCTTTGACCAGTGTCCGGCCGCGCAGCTAACCTCCAGCCTGCTCACCATTCCCGCGCCCGGCACCTCGGACGACGACCACAATCCACCCCGCGTCGCTCCGCGCAGCCTGTTCGACGTCTCCCTTGGCGTCGATAACCTCCTCAAAGGCGATAACAAGCACAAGTGGAGCCTGCGCCTTACCGCCGTCAACGTGACCAACAAGGACGCTCTGTATAACTTCCTTTCCACGTTCAGCGGCACGCACTACGTCACACCGCGCGCGCTGACCGGCGAAATCGGGTTCCACTTCTAGCATAAGCTCCGGTCAACATGGTTCTGCGGAGGCAGTGGGAACAACTAGCGGTATTGCTCGATGCGGGAAAGGAGCGCCAGCTTCTGCGTAGGCGGGAGGAAGCTCGCTTCGACGGCGTTTGCTGCGAGTTCGCGCATCTGGTCGAGGGAGAAGCCGTAGCGCGACTGCGCGAGAATATATTCGTCGAGCAGGTTGGCGCCGAACATGGGCGGGTCGTCGGAGTTGATGGTCACCATGATGCCGGAGTCGAAGTAGTCGCGGAGGGGATGCTCGTCGAAGGAGGAGCAACATCCGGTGCGAATGTTGGAGGTGACGTTGATCTCGATGGGGATCTGGCGTTCTACCAGCACCTGCATCAGCTCGGCGTCGTACTGCGCGGCGAGGCCGTGGCCGATGCGTTCGGCGCCGATGTTGATGGCGGCCCAGATGCT
>DASWCA010000180.1:0-4432 GCA_036390355.1 Acidobacteriaceae bacterium | reverse complement strand
CTGTTGGTGGAATTCACCCACTTGCCAAGGAACTCGCCGCCGCTTTTGCAGCCGATTAAGAGGACAGTTAACAACAACGTGGATTGGAAGGCCTTCCGGACTAGATGCATCGTGTCTCTCCTGGGTCGAATCGTGATGGATCAACGCATTATTCCGAGCATCCGCCGCGTTCGGAGGCGCTGGAACTTGTGTTAGGGAGGGCCGAGTGTGTTCTATAGCTCTTAGACTATTTAGCCTGTTGCTGTCAAACCTGGCGGGCAAGCACGAGCGTGATGTCGTCGGGCTGCTCCTCGGCGCCGATCCAGGCATCCAGTGCAAGCATCACCTGGGCGGAGATGACGTGCAACGGGTGGTCGCGGTAGCGGGCGACGACCTCCATCAGGCGAGCCTCACCGAATTCGCCGAAGTCGTTTTCAGGCTCGGTGATGCCGTCGGAATAGGCGACGAGAATATCGCCGGGTCTCATCTGAACGCGATCCTCCTCGTAGCGCATGCCGTCCATCAGCCCGACGACGGTTCCGCCGCAATCGAGCCGCCGCACCTTGCCGTCACGGCTAAGAACCAGCGGCGGCAAATGGCCGGCATTGGAGTAGGTCAACTGTGCGGCGGCTGCGTCGTAGTGGCCGAGAAAGAGTGTGGCGTACTTCTCCGGCTGCGTGCTTCGATACAGGTGGCGGTTGAGCAGCGAGAGGATGCGCCCGGGCGATTCGAACAGCTTGCCGCCGTCTCCGGCAAGGGCTTCCCGGCTGGCCATAAGGCCCGCCAGGGACGAGGCGCTGTAGACGAGGTCCTCGCTCGCGAGGCGGTAAGCGCGTACGGCGGAGTGCAGCGTCGCCATCAGCAGGGCTGCGGAGATGCCCTTGCCACTGATGTCCCCCAGAGCGATTCCGACGCCCGACTCGCGGCCACGAGAGCCGTCCGGATTGTCGGGATGATGGAAGACGAGGAAATCGTAGTAATCGCCTGAGACCGAGCGCGCGGGACGGCAGACGCCATGAAGCTCGAGCGAGGGCAGGTCTCGGACGTGGTGCGGGAACAGGTTGGCCTGCACTTCCTGGGCGATGGTGAGCTCGCTCTGCAGGCGCTCCTTCTCATGCTGTTCGATGAGCAGGCGTTCGAGGGAGCCGGTCATGCGGTTGAACGAGCGCGCGAGTTCGCCAAGCTGATCCTTGTGGTCTCCGGGACCGGCTGCGATACGATGCACGAAGTCTCCACGATCGACGCGCTGAGTGGCGGCATAGAGTTCCTCGACGGAGGTGGTGATCTGCGTACTGAGCCGTCGAGCGGCCCACAGCGCGATCGACTCGATCAAAGCGAAGACGATGCACAGCGCGATAAGGCCATCACGGTAAGTGTTCGTGACGATACCGCCAAGCGAGCTTCCGAAGAGCTGGCGGTAGAGCAGCGATGGCCGCGAGTGAACTTCGACAGGGACGTTGTCCGCCAGGCCAGTGTCCCAGTCGATGACGTCCATGGTGGAAAGGAAAGGCACGCCGAGGTCGCAGAAGTTGACTGCGGCAGGTTCGGCTCCGCCATAGACCGAGGTGCGCTCGATGTCGTTGCCGAGCGAACGCCGGCCACTGTTGCGGGATGCGGCGCGTGCGTTCGAGGTGGTCGCCGGCGTGCCTGAACCACCAGTCATCAGGCCCGACACGCGCACCCGTCCGAGCCCCTGCGCGACTACGTCCATCAACGCGCCATCGACCGGGAGGCTGGTGATGACGCTGAGCAGTTCACCATGTCCAACGTGCCTCTGGTCGATCGCGACGAGGAAGAGGTCCTGGCCATCGAGCACGAGGCCGCGGAAGACATTGCCGCGCAAGTCCGCGGCCCAGGGTGGAAGCCCGAGCGGCACGGCAGGCTGCGCGCCCGAAGGGCTTTCCGGCGTCGCGGGCTGCTGCTGGGCGGCAACAGGTTGTGCCCCTTTCGCGGCAGGCGGTCCGATAGCAAGCGCGTCAGTCAGCGGCGCTCCATTCAGGTATACGGAACTGTGCCGGTGGAGACGCGCGAGCAGTGGGTCAGGCGCGGCTTCGCCGGCTTCCGAGACAACCTGCGCCGCAGTCGCTTTTGCGGCTGATGGACCGGGAACGGGAGCCACCGTGTCCGCCCTCTCAGGGCGAGGCCCTGGCCGTCCCCGGGGTGGTCCCGGCACACCTTCGTTGCGATCTCTCAGCACGCGGCTGATTCGAGAGGCGCGCGAGGAGTTCTCCACACCGATCTCGTCGAGCTGCTGGCGCATGCGCGTATCCGCAAGATGAATTGAGAACTGACCCGCCGCGATATACGCGGAGATCGCCACCAGAGTCAGGAAAAGGACGACCGGAGCGAGACCGATCAGAAGATACGTGATGATCAGCTTATTGCGCAGCCTCCAGAGAAGCCGCTCACGCAGCAGCCGCCAGGTAAGTGGGATTGCGAGGCTGATCAGCGAAATACCGACCAGAAGCTGCATCCAGCCAAGCAACGGGTTGTCCGCGCTTGGAACCTGGCGCACCAGCCAGAGCAGGCCAAACCACAGGGCCAGCCAGAAGACAGCCCCGGCTATCCCGGTTGGCGGCCTTCGACGCCACCATTTGCGACGACTCTCCGGCGCGCCGGGCTCAATCGCCTTTGGCATCGGCCTCGTTCTCCTTTGCGTCGGGAGTGCCTTGTTGGTCGCGTGCTTCACGTTCGTCCTGCCGGGCTACCGCCAGAGCATAGCGGGTTGCCGAAAAGTGGGCGCCCGCAAGCAGAAGCAGGCCGGAAAGGAATGCCCAGATCATCAGGCCAACGGAGACGTAAAAGGGGCCGTAAACCGCCGGGAAGTTCAGCCGCGGGAGCGCCAGAATATACAGGTACTTCGCAGCTTCCCAGAGCAGGCCAATCACAATCGCCGTCGGCAGCACTGCTCGCGCAGGGACCTTGCGGTTAGGCAGAATCCAATAGATGAGGAAGAAGATCAGGATGCTCGCGATGACTCCGAGCACCTTCAACATGCTGCCTTCGAGAAAGCTAAAGACGATGTTGTCGGTGTGGCCGAGGAAGATCCAGCTGAGCACTACCCTCTGCCCGGCCGTCATCGCGACCGATGTCATCGCGAGCACCCCAACGGCAAGCGCAAGGCCGATGGAGACGACCTGGTTGCGCAGGTAGGAGCGGTTCTTGCGCACGCCCCACACCGCATTCAGCGCGACTTCGAGTGGCAGAAATACGCCGGTCGAGCTGATCAGCAGCATCACGATGGAGTAGGCCTGCGCCTGTTTGTGCGGATGCGCGAGCAACTGCATGTTGCGCATGATGAACTCCTGCGAGGAAGGCAGGAAGTTGTTCATCATCTCGCCAACCACCTGTTCCATCGACCGCGAATGAAACACCTGGCGGGAGATCGTCAGCATCATCACAATGAACGGAAAGAGAGAGAGGATGACGTTGGCGGCGACGCTGAAGGCGTAGGTATGGACTTCCGTGCGGACCATATACTTCGCCAGCGCAGCGGCCTGCGTCCAGAACCCGTCGGCGGGCAGGACCGGGCGCACCTTCTCGATTGGAATCACGGCAGCGGTTTGGCGCTCGCCGTTTCCCTGGAGCGCCACTTCGCCGTTCGCGGGCACTTCGTTCGTCAAGCTACCTTTCGTCGAACTTTCACTGGCCATTACTGTGATTGGAACCCTTAACCTTGATGCTAGCAGCGATACCATCTTCGCCGCTACGATCCGGCCTTCGCCGCTTGCTCCAGAATCCGCGCCCGCGCCCATTGCGCCGATTCGCGGAGCACGGCATCCTCCGCAGATGCCGCCCACTGATCGAGCTGGCCGAGGAAGCGCTCTTCGCCGCTGTTGCCCATGGCGATGGCGACATTGCGCAGCAGCCGCTTGCGCCCGGTGCGTTCGAGCGGCGACCCTTTGAAGCGCCGCTTGAACTCGCGCGAATCCATCGATGCCAGCCAGTCCAGCGCGGGGTTGACCAGTTCAGGCCGCGCCTGCATGCCTTCGCGGCTGCCGATGGGAGCCTTGCGGTTCCATGGACAGACGTCCTGGCAGATGTCGCACCCAAACACCTGCCGGCCCATCGGACTGCGCAGGGCTTCATCAATTGCGCCCTTCTTTTCGATAGTCAGGTACGCGATGCAGCGGGACGCATCCATCTCGCGCGAAGCGTCAGGGGAACTTGAACCGATCAGTGCATCCGTCGGACAAGCATCGATGCATCGGGTACAACTGCCGCAGCGGTCGGCCGCCAGCACAGCCGCCTCCTGCTCCTCCACAAGCAACGATGTGACAATTACGCCCAACAGAATCCATGAGCCAAGCTTCTGGTTCAGCACGCAGGTATTCTTCCCGATCCAGCCAACGCCTGCCTGCGCGGCGAGACTCCGTTCGATCAGCGGCCCCGTGTCGACATAGCATCGAGTGGTGCACGTAGTCTGTGCGAGCAGCCCCGCTTCGATTCGGCG
>DASWCA010000179.1:0-3678 GCA_036390355.1 Acidobacteriaceae bacterium | reverse complement strand
ATCCCCGAGCCACTTGAGAAAATCGAGGAACTCTTGTGAGGACGTTTCCCTGAAGCCGGTAAGTCCGATCCTTTTCAACACTGCTCGTCCGTTTTGGCTTGAGTTAAGCGCGACGAGCGCCGCACGGAGCTTTACGACCTGAGCGGCGGAGAGCTCGGGCGAGGCGATCAGCGGCATATTGGGCAAGTCCGGGCTTCTTGCGATGACGCGCCCGCCGTTCTTCTCCCAGGTGCGCCCCACGCCGGAGATGGAATTAATTACACCCACGTCGAAAAATCCGCTCTCCAAAGACCAGCCAATCGCAGCGTCATCGTGCATGGTGCGAACTTTTTCATTGGCCATGGAAATCTTGTTGTCACGCAGCATGGCATTGGCGACTCGCCAGATGCTGGAATATCGGTCAGGCGTCAAGATGCTGCTGCCCTTGACATCGGCGATCGATTTGAGCGGCGAATCCTTTTTTACGATGAAAAGCGCCCGCGCAGGCTCCTTCTCCGTTACCACCGGCTGGTAGCCGTAGTCGCGAATGGCCTGGGCCGGGACGTCGTTCGGGCGTGCGAACAGGAGCGCGTAGGATTGTTTTTTCAAGGCGTCCAGTAACAAATTGCGATCGCGCACGGCGACGATGGTCACGGGCGAACCGAGCACTTTGCCGACTATTCGACTGAACTCCTCGTGGCGACGAAAAGTCTCTGAGGAGTCCGCGTTGGCCGCGCCACCTTCATCGATCGCTAGCAAGAGCCGGGCCTGCGGACCGGCGGCTCTTGCAGCTGCGTTCTGGGAAAAAGCGCCTGTGCTCTGCGCAACGGCCAGGGTGAAAATCGCCCAGCGTGCAAATGTCAGGCTCCGGGATGGAAGGGTCCGCATTGATCCTCGCTGTCGAAGTGGATGCATGTCCCGTACCGTTATAGGAAAGTCCACCCAACGGAGTGAACCCGGGGAACGAGACTATCCAAGTGTCCGGAGTAAGTCCCGTCGGGCATTCGTTACAATTGGTGTCAGGTATTCCCGTTGGCGTTGCAGGTCGGCCGAGTGCGCAGGCCGGATTTGGGAGCAGCGTTGCGCTCGCGGAAGCAAGGCGCCGAGTCGGAAGGTGAAACGTCCGAGCACCGCGGAGCGTATTGCGGGTCAGGGCGGGAGCAGGTGCTGGATCGGCGAGGAAGTGTGGCGCGCGAAAGGGCGCGCGCTACCAGGCTCTCAGGCTGATGCTTCGGCTTCGTACCGGACGCGCGCGTCAATCCCGGTCCGGTAATGCGACATCAAGCAAATAGATTCAGTGACGCGAGGTTTCGAGCCCGGCAGATAATTCGGTCCGCATGTTCGTGCACCCGAATTTGGAGCGCACTTCCGCCAGCCCTTCGTCGTTGCCGCTGACTCTTACCGCCTCGCCCATCGGGGCGCCTGTCGCTTTTGCGAGCGCCTTGCGATAATAGGCGAGGGACTGAACCAGCGCGGTACAAGCTGCCGCGGTTTCCTTCATGCGGCTGCGTGCCGCAGCCAGTTGAAAGTACAGCTTGCTCGCGGACCAATAGTCTTGGGACGATAGGACGGACGGCATGGCTTGCTCAAGGGCATCCGAGAGCTGCTTGTCCGCATCGGGCATAGACGCTGCCGACGCGGTAGTTGCATAACCGAGCAGAAGGGCGGTCATCCCAATCACGAGGTACCGCTGGGCTAGACTTAACATGGTCACTCCTTATTTGTGTGTCCAATTCCGTGCGCATCCAGCTCCGAAATCCCCTGACCCCGAAGAGCCTGGCAGGAGTTAAGCAATATGGATGCCAGGGTTCTCCTGTACGGGATGTAGGGTTTACCCTCTGCGGGAGATTTTCGGAGCCCTATAATGTGGAATAGTCGGCATTGGCGTCGAAGAACGCCCGCCCAATAGGAGCGCAGGATGAAACTCGGTCAGGAACAGATCCGGCGGTTCGAGAGCGATGGCTACCTCTTTTTTCCCGGCCTGTTCACGCGGGAAGAGATCAAGGTTCTCACCGACGAGGTGCCCCGCCTGTACGCCGAGCGGCGTCCGGAGAACGTGCGCGAGAAGGGCAGCGACGCGGTGCGCACGAACTTCGCCGCGCATATGTACAGCACCCCTTTCGCGAAGCTCGCGCGCCATCCGCGCATGGTCGAGCCGATCATGCAGCTCTTTGGCGAAGAGTTGTACATGCACCAGTTCAAGATCAACGGCAAGATGGCTTTCGACGGCGACGTCTGGCAGTGGCACCAGGACTACGGCACCTGGAAGAACGACGACCTGATGCCCGAGGCTCGCGCGATGAACGTCGCGATCTTCCTCGACGAGGTGAACGAGTTCAACGGTCCGCTGATGCTCATTCCGGGAAGCCACAAGCTGGGCGTGATCGAAGCGGACCACGACACCTCGACGACCAGCTACCCGCTTTGGACGATCAACCACGACACCATCAGGAAACTGGTCGAGCGCGGCGGCATCGTGGCTCCAAAAGGTCCGCCCGGGTCGATGATCCTGTTTCATTCCTGCCTGGTGCACGCCTCCACTTCGAACCTCTCTCCCTGGAATCGGGTCAGTGTCTATTTGAGCCTGTGCGCAGTGTCGAACCACATACGGCGCTTCAAGCGTCCGGGGTACATCGCGCACCGCGACTTTACGCCGTTAAAGTGCCTTCCCGATGACTGCCTGCTCGCGCACTACGACGTGCCGCTTCCGTGGAGAGACGGAACTCCGCCGGAAGAGCTGCAGGGCGAACTCAAAGCAGCATGAATCTGTACACAAAGCTCCAGGAGCGCGAAGCGCAGGGCAGGCCGCTGCGGGTCGGCATCATAGGCGCAGGCAAATTCGGCGCCATGTATATCGCGCAAGTGCCACGGACGCCGGGTGTACATCTCGCCGGTATCGCCGACCTTTCGCCGGCGAATGCGCGCGCCAGCCTCGAGCGCGTGGGCTGGAAGCCGGAACAGTACGCTGCCGCGTCGCTCGATGCGGCGCTGAAGGAGCGGCGGACGCACGTCTCGGATGACTGGCGCGCGCTCGTCGCGCACCCGGCCGTGGAGATCGTCGTCGAAGCCACCGGGAATCCGATCGCGGCAGTCGACCATGCCCTCGCCGCCTTCCGAAACGGCAAGCACGTGGTGATGGTGACGGTCGAGGCGGACGCCTTCTGCGGGCCCTTGCTCGCGAAAAAAGCCAGAGAGGCGGGCGTCGTGTATAGCCTCGCCTACGGTGATCAGCCCGCGATCATCTGCGATCTCGTCGATTGGGCGCGCGCGGCGGGATTCCCGGTGGTCGCGGCCGGTCGCGGCCACAAATGGCTGCCGCACTTTGCGCAGTCCACGCCAGAAACCGTTTGGGGTTACTACGGCCTCACGCCAGAGCAGGCGCGCGTCGGGGGACTCAACCCGAAGATGTTCAATTCTTTTCTCGACGGGTCGAAGCCGGCGATCGAAGCCACCGCGGTGTGCAATGCAACCGGGCTTACGCCGGCGCCGGATGGGCTCGCGTATCCACCCGCGTCCATAGAAGACCTGCCGATGGTGATGCGGCCGAAGCCCGAAGGTGGGCAGCTGCATCACAAGGGGCAGATCGAAGTCGTGTCCTCGCTCGATCGCGACGGGCAGGCGATTCCTTACGACATCCGCTTCGGCGTGTGGGTGGTGTTCGAGGGCGACTCCGATTACATCCGGCGTTGTTTCATGGAA
>DASWCA010000178.1:0-3238 GCA_036390355.1 Acidobacteriaceae bacterium | reverse complement strand
TGCGGATCAGGCAACAGTATGTTGCCTACATCGTGAAGCTGCTGGGGATGACCGGCGAGCCGGACGCGCAGGCGAAGGCAGACGCGGACGCGATTCTGCGCATCGAGACGGCACTCGCAAAGGCGTCGCTGTCGCGGGTCGACCGGCGCGATCCGCACAAGGTGTATCACAAGATGACGGTGGCAGAATTGCGCTCGCTCGATTCGGCGATCGACTGGCCTGCATACTTTTCCGCGCAGGGCGCTCCGGGGCTGAAGTCGCTGAACGTCGCTCAGCCTGAGTTCATGAAGGCGGTGGATGCGGAACTTACCACCGAGCCGCTGGACGCGTTACGGGCCTACCTGCGCTTCCATCTCGCCACGGCCGAAGCGCCGTCGCTGGCAGCGCCCTTCCAGCAGGCGCAGTTCGACTTTTACTCGACGACGCTGCGCGGAATTCCGAGCATGCCGCCGCGCTGGAAGACATGCACGAGGCAGGTCGACCGCTCGCTCGGCGAAGCGTTGGGGCAGGAGTTTGTGCGGCGGACCTTCTCCGCGGAGATGAAGGCGCAGACGCAGCACATGACGGAGCAGATTGAGACTGCCATGGGACAGGAGATCGCGGGACTCGACTGGATGAGTCCAGAGACGAAGAAGGAGGCTCTGCGCAAACTGCACGCGATCCGCAACAAGATCGGCTATCCGGACACGTGGCGGGACTACTCGGTGCTGGAGATCAAGCCGAACGACCACTTCGGGAACGTGACTCGTGCTGCGCGGTTTGAGGATGCGCGCGAGTGGCACAAGCTCGGCAAGCCTGTCGATCGCAACGAGTGGGGGATGACTCCGCCGACGGTGAATGCGTACTTCAATCCGCAGATGAACGACATCAACTTTCCGGCGGGCGTGCTGCAGCCTCCGCTGTACGACGCGAAGCTCGACGATGCGCCAAACTACGGCAACACGGGCGCGACCATCGGCCATGAGCTGACTCATGCTTTCGACGATGAAGGGCGGCAGTTCGACGCGGAGGGCAACCTGCGCGACTGGTGGACGCCGGCGGATGCGAAGGGATTCGAGGACCGAATCGACTGCGTGCGCGACCAGTATGCGGGCTACATAATCGTCGACGACATCCACATCAACTCGAAGCTGACAAGCGGAGAGGACGTTGCCGACATCGGCGGCACGCTACTGGCGTATATCGCGTGGAAGAAGCAGACAGAGGGGCAGACTCTCACCAGCCGCGATGGCTTCACGCCGGATCAGAGGTACTTCATCGGCATGGCGCAGTGGGCGTGCGAGAACGAGCGGCCCGAGAATCTGCGGGTGAATGCGCTGACCAATCCGCACTCTCCCGGCTTTGCGCGCATCAATGGAGTGGTGACGAATTTGCCGGAGTTCCGGAAGGCGTTTTCGTGCAAGGCCGGTCAGGCGATGGTGAAACAGAACGTCTGCAGGGTGTGGTAGCGACGCGGAGGGAAATGACACTGAAGTTGCCGGATGGGCCGTTCAAGGCCTACCTGTTTGATTGCGATGGGACGATCGCCGACTCCATGCCGCTGCATTATGTGGCATGGAAGAAGGCGCTCGACGAGTGGGGCTGCGAATTCCCTGAAGACATTTTTTATGCGTGGGGTGGAATGCCTGCGGCGGAGATCGTCGCTACGCTTGCTGCGCAACAGGGCCTCTCGATGCCAGAAGAAGAAGTGACGCATCGCAAGGAGCTTCTTTACTACGAACTCCTCCCGCAGTTGCAAGCTGTGCCCGAGGTGCTGGAGCATATCGAGCTGGGCCATGGCAGGGTTCCGATGGCGGTCGTGTCCGGCAGTACGCGCGACTCAGTTACGAAGTCGCTCGAGTTGCTGGGGCTGCTGGACAAGTTCCAGACGCTGGTGTGCGCGGAAGACTACACACGCAGCAAGCCTGACCCCGAGCCGTTCCTCGTGGCTGCGGAGCGGCTGGGCGTAGCGCCTGCGGATTGCTTGGTCTTCGAAGACACTGAGATGGGAATTCAGGCGGCGACTGCGGCGGGCATGGCCAGTGTGAAGGTGTTGCAACCGTGGGAGAGACCGGTGAGGAGGTAACTCGCCCCCCTGAACATCGCCTGTGCGGTTCTCACAGCCCTGGCCGTAACGGCGCCGAGGCGTGCACGCCGGCGACCGTCCTCCACTCGCGAACGTGCCAGCGCTTCACGACGCCGTTCGTCACATACGGGTCGTTGCGTGCGAACCTTTCAGCAACTTCGGGTGAGTCGCCCTGAAATAGCAGCACAGCACCGTCCATGGGCTCGGCGAGCGCGCCACCCAGGATAAGTTCTCCACGGTCGCTGGCAGCCCACGCCTTTCTCAGGTGGTCGTCCCGAAAAGCAGTGCGGCGCTCCACGTAGTCTTCGCCAGCCTCGTAAAACAGAAGGTAGTGCATCGCGTTGCTCCTTTGCTACCGCCGTTACCTGGTGAAGAGCTTCAGATCGATCGCGTCGGCCATGACTTTGTACCCGACATCGTTCGGGTGGAGGTGGTCGCCGGAGTCATAGGCGGGGAGGAGGCGCTCGGGTCGATCCGGATCGCGGGTGGCCTTGTCGAAGTCGATGTAGCCGTCGGAGACTCCACTGGTACGGACGTAAGTGTTAAAGTTCTGGCGCATGGCGTCGCCTTCGGCGTTATAGTAGCCAGCGCCGCCGTAAGGGTTGAGCGTCGTGGCGATGACCTTGATGCCGCGGGCGTGGGCGCGCGCGACGATCTGCTGCAGCCCCCACTCCAACTTCTGGGCGGTCACGGGTGCTTCATCCGGAAGGACGGGAAAGAAGGTGCGGCCGATGTCGTTGGTGCCCATCGCGATGATGAGGTAGCGTGCGCCGGGCTGGGCGAGCACGTCGCGATCGAGGCGGGCGAGCGCGCTGGGTCCGGTGACGTCGTGCAGGATACGCGCGCCGCCGATGCCTTCGTTCAGCACTCCGATGTGCGCGGTCGCGGGGTTGGCATGCAGGCGCGCGGCGAGATCGTCGGGCCAGCGCAGGTTCTTGTCCGGTGTGGAGTGATAGCCGTCGGTGATGGACGCGCCGAGCGCGACGATGGCGGAGGCGCGTGGCCCGGCATCGACATCGACCGCCTTCAGCAGATGCCATGAGGTGACCTTAGCGGCGTCGGGCAGCGATGCGGCGGCGGTGGCGTCTCCCGCGGCGACGTAGTTGGTGGAGACGGCGAGGGAGTGCAAGGTCAGAGTTGCGCCCGGCTGCGCGGGGACGAAGAGACTGACGG
>DASWCA010000177.1:0-2654 GCA_036390355.1 Acidobacteriaceae bacterium | reverse complement strand
TGGTGGAGGCGGTGGTCGGCGCCGCGTACGAAGTGAGCAATGTCCTGGGCGCTGGATTCCTGGAGAAACTCTACGAGCGAGCGCTCATCGAAGAGCTACGTCTGCGCGGCATTCCGGTGGCGGCACAGGCCACCTTCCCGGTTGTGTACAAAGGTAAGCACATTGGCACGTACGCGGCTGATCTGGTCGTCGATGGCCGCCTGCTCGTGGAAATCAAATGCGCCGACCAACTCGGCAACGAGCACCTGGCGCAATGCATCAACTATCTGAAGGCTTCGGGCCTCCACCTCGCCTTGCTGATCAACTTCCGTAAGTCACGAGTGGAGTGGCGGCGCGTCGTTCACAACCTCTGATTCGCGTTCATGCCCGTTCATTGGCGGTTTACAAATACTGCTTCGCACGCGAAGCGTCTGCCGCTGCGAGCGGCTTCGTTCAAGTCGGCTTCGGTCCGGTAACGCATGTCGAAACCGCCACTTGTCCACAACTCGCAAATCGTAGAAGTGGTGGTCCAGGTAGCCCCACGTCCTCAACTGGAAAAACTAGGTGTCACAGCGCTCACGATGCGATGAGTTAACCCGGTGAGAGCGTCGGAGCTGCGATTCGAGTTTATGTTGCAAAGGCCGGCTGCTCAGGTGATAATGCCAAAAGCGCGCATCTTCTCAATGATCCGGGGAAACATTAACAAGGTTTTATGATTTTTCACTGGACAAAATGACCTTCCGGTTCTACTATCCAATGGATGGGTAGCCGCAGAAGCCGCAGATCTCGCCGTCGATCAAACCAAGGGAATCCGAGTTCTGAGAACTCGCCTCGAGCCGCGAGGATCGAGGCCCTGCTGGATCAAGTTCAGAAGATCGATCTAAGCGGTATCGCGGAGGAAGGGACGCGCGCCATCGTTGGCCTGTTGCTGAATTTGGTGGAAGATCTGCGGATCGAATTGAAGAAAGCCCATCAGGAGATCGCCTATCTGCGGGAGCGGTTAGGATTGGGCCCGGGGGGAGCAGGAAAGCCCGGCGACCAACCCGGAAGTTCACCCTCCCAGCAGAGGCATTCGTCGGAGAAAGAGCGCAAGGAACCCCAACCACGAACCAAGCGGGCGAAGCTGAGCGAGATCCGGATCGACAAAGAAGTGAAGCTGGACCTGGATCGAGCGACGCTCCCGCCGGATGCGCAAGACAAGGGCTACCAAGCCGTGGTGGTGCAAGAGTTGCGGATCGCCACCGAGAACGTGAGATTCCTCAGGAAGAAGTACTACTCGGCGTCCAGCGGCAAGACCTATCTGGCGCCGCTGCCGGACGGCTACTGCGGCGAGTATGGGCCGAACGTGAAGACGTTGTGTGTGATGTTCTCGCATCTGTGCCATATGACCGAGCCGAAGATCGGCGAATGGTTTGCCAACATGGGAATCCTGATTTCCGATGGCCAGATCTCGCATCTGCTGACCGAGGGCCACGAGGCCTTCCATCGGGAGAAAGAAGAGATTGTGGAAGCCGGGCTGCACAGTAGCCCCTGGCAGCACATGGATGACACGGGTACGCGCGTGGACGGGGTCAACTGGCACTGTCAGGTGATCTGCAACCCGCTGTACACAGCCTATTTCACCACCGAGCGCAAAGACCGGCTGACGGTGATCGATGTGTTGCGCAACCAGCGGAAGCGGGTGTTCCGCCTGAATGATGAGGCGGTGGCGTTGCTGCGCCAGTTTGCAGTTTCCGAGCGGACGAGGGAACAATTGCGCCATCTGCCGTGGGACCAGGAACTGAGTGAAACCGAATTGGATGACGGGCTGCAGCAACATCTGCCCCAGTTGGGAGCGACGGCGCGGAGCCGCATCGTCGAGGCCAGCGCCATCGCCGCCTATCACGCCGAGGTCGGTCACCCCGTGGTGCGGTTGCTGATCTGCGATGACGCCAAGCAGTTCAAGCTAGTCACCGGAGAACTGGGATTGTGCTGGATTCACGACGGGCGCCATTACAAGATTCTGGAGCCTTGTGTGGCCTACCATCGCCAACTGCTGGACGCATTTCTGAAGCGCTATTGGGATTACTACAAAGAACTGCTGGCCTACCGGCAGCAGCCCCGCGCTGAGGAGGCGATGCGGTTGAGCGGCGCATTCGACGAGTTGTTCTCCACCGTGACGGACTATGCTGCGTTGGACCAACGCATCGCCAAGACCAAGGCGAACAAAGGGCAGTTGCTGATGGTGCTACGCCATCCCGAGATCCCGTTGCACAACAACCCCGCCGAGTTAGGAGCACGGGGGCGGGTCCGCAAGCGGGTGGTGAGCTACGGGCCGCGGTCGCAGCAAGGGGCCAAAGGTTGGGACACCTTTCAGACCCTCCTCGGCACGGCCAAGAAGCTGGGAGTGAACTTCTTCCACTATCTGCGCGACCGCATCGGTGGCACCCGCAAGATGCCCTCTTTGGCGGATCTCATTCAGCAACGGGCGAACGATCTCCAACTCGGCTCTTCCTGGGAATCCTCATGATCTCCCCGAAATACTGAGAAGATACCTCGAAACCAAGGCTCGGCCACCCGTCGAGAGTGCCAAAAGGACCCCTGCTGCAGCCAAGCGCCTGACCAGGACCAGCGCCTCGACGGGCGGCGCGTGAAGCACGTCCCGTGGGGAGTCGCGCCAAGGGTAACAAGCTTGA
>DASWCA010000176.1:0-19961 GCA_036390355.1 Acidobacteriaceae bacterium | reverse complement strand
GTTGCACGTGCGCCTGCGGGACCGGGTAGTCTCCGAGGCCCTTCCCGTATGAGCGGCGGTAAGTATTCGCTACAGTTGAACGACTTTCTGAATCACATCCTTGAAGCCGTCAACCGGATCGAAGACTATACAACGGGCATGACCTATGGCGGCTTCTGTCAAAGCACCCGCGACCAGGATGCGGTGATCAGGAACTTTGAGGTCATCGGGGAGGCCTGCAATAACATCAACCAGAATTTCCCCGATTTCGTAGCGGCACACCCTGAACTGCCAATCCGGTCCGCATACAACATGCGAAACGCACTGTCACGTGGGTACTTCGGCGTCGACCTTGAGATTGTCTGGCAGGCGATTCAACACGATCTTCCATCGCTGAAACGCAATATTCTTGCGGTGCTGCCACCACCCGTTTAACCTCTGGTTCCCAATGTGATGCTAAAATGTATCACATGAAGACGGCCTCCATTCGCGACCTGCGCTATAACTTCAGGAACATTGAGCACCTGCTGCGCGAGGGCGAAGAGGTGCAAATTACGAAGAGGCGCCGCGTCATCGCCCGGCTGGTGCCGGAGAAGCCGGCCGAGCGGCCGCCGCTGCCCGACTTCATGGGACGGATGCGCGCCATCTACGGCGATCGCGTCCTGGAAGTGAGCGGGGCCGAGTTGATCCGTCAGGACCGGGACCGTTATTGAGCAGTTATTTCGACACGAGCTTTCTGGTTTCGCTCTATAGCGTGGATGCCAACTCTGCGGCGGCGGTCGCGGCACCGGAGACGGTAGCGGGAGCGTTGCTGATTACTACGTTCAGCGAACTCGAGTTCGTCAATGCGATGGGCTTGCGAGTCTTCCGCAAAGAGATATCGGCTGAAGCGGCGCAGTCGTCGATAGCCGATTTCGAGGAGGATTTGCGCACTGGCGTCTTCCAATTGAAGCCGTTGACCGAGCGGCTTTTCGCACGCGCCAGGGAGTTGTCCAGGCAGACCACGCCGCGCCTTGGCACTCGTGCGGCCGACCTGTTACACGTCGCGGCTGCCCTTGAACTGGGCTGCGATTTGTTCCTGAGCTTCGACCGGCAGCAAAGGACGCTGGCTCATTCGGTGAAGCTCAAACTCAATCCATTCCCCGGAAAATGAGATAATCGACACTGTGCTGAATGTCTTGAAACCGCTGCGCTCTCTCCCGTTCTTCGTTGCACTGGCTGCGCTCGGCTGCCATGCTCAGGTCCTCCCCCAGGCTGCCGGTTCGCCCGTGGTCCAGGTCGGGGTCAAACTCTCCCCGGAGATGGCACGCCGTGTCGAAGTCATGATCCGCAGCAGGTCGCAGGTTCCGCCCGACTATACGATTGCGATCAGCGAACCCGCTAAAAGCGACGTGCAGGGCTACGACCTGATCACCGTCATCTTCTCGACGACGGGAAACTCCAGCCGGCCGCTGCCGTTCCTGCTCTCCACGGACGGCAAGACTCTGGCGCAGTTCAATAAGTTCGATCTCAGCAAGGATCCGAAGGAGATCGTCTCCGGGACGGGGCGTCCCGCGCGCGGCGGACCGGAAAATGCGCCTGTCCTGATCGTCGGCTTCGACGATCTCGAGTGCCCGTTCTGCGCGAAGATGCATGCCGAGATCTTCCCCGCGCTGCTCAACCGGTATAAGGACAAGGTGCGCATCGTGTACCGCGATTTCCCGCTCGACCAGCATCCCTGGGCGGTGCATGCCGCGGTCGACGCCAACTGCCTTGCCGCAAGCAGCACTACCGGGTACTGGAATTTTGTCGATTACGTCCACGCGCATGCGGCGGAGATCGCGGGCGACACGAAATCCCTGGATAAGGCCAAACAGACGCTCGATAAGTTCACCTTTGATGAAGGCGCGCGCCAGAATCTGAACCAGACGGACCTCTCGGCCTGCGTCCAGAAACAGGACGACACCAAGGTCAAAGCGTCGGTGCAAGAGGCGTTGGCTGAGCCGTTGCGCGTCGATTCGACGCCGGTACTGTTCATCAACGGCGAGAAGGTCGAAGGCGCGCTGCCGCTGGAGACGATCTATCGGATTATCGACAGTGCGCTGGTCGCGGCCGGCCAGACTCCTCCTCCGCCGCCTGTTGCACCAGCCGCTCCTGCCGCTCCGCCTGCGCCGGCAGCGACCAAGCCTGGCAGTTAATGTGACTCAATTGGGACAATGCGGCGACAACCGGGAGGCCGCTCAAGTGGTAGCATTCGTGACGGAACGAGATTCAGGACGGAGAATAATGCGCAGCATCGCGGGGATCAACAGCACAGCGGCCACCAACCGCACAAAGGTTCGCGGCTTCAGGCTCGCGGACCACAGAACGACGGCAACTCTCCTTCCCGTGGCGCTGCTTCTGGTTGCCGGATGCAAGAGCACTCATAGCGCCGACGTGGTCGCCACCGTCAACGGTCACGCGATCATGCGCGCCGACATGAACCGCATGTATAACGCGCAGCTCGGCCAGCAGGCACAGGGCCAGCAGCCTTCGCCCGAACAGGCCGACTCGCTCCGCCTCAACGTTGCCCGCGAACTCATCGACGAAGAGATCGTCGAGCAGCGCGCGGCGAAGATGAACCTGACCGCGACTCCCGAGGACGTCGACGCCAAGCTTGCCGAGATGAAGGCTCCGTATACCGAGGAGCAGTTCAACCAGCAGCTCAAGGCCTCGAATCGCACGCTGGATGACGTCAAGCACGACCTGCGCCGCTCGCTCACCATCGACAAACTGCTCAACAAGGAGATCAACTCCAAGGTCTCGGTCTCCGACTCCGACGTCACCAACTACTTCAATCAGCACAAGGCTGAGTTCAACCTGATCGAGATCCAATATCACCTCGCGGAGATTCGCGTCACCAGCGTGCCCTCGCAACAGCCCGGCAATTTGCAGGGCAGCAAAGCGACAACCGACGCCGAGGCGAAGAAGAAGGTCCAGGCGCTGAAGAACAGGCTCGACGCGGGCGAAGACTTTGGCGCGCTTGCGATGAACTTCTCCGAGAACCCGGAGACGGCGACTAACGGCGGCGATATGGGCTTTCACTATGAGTCGGAGATGCGCGGCGATCCCACCGTCTACGCCGCCGTCACCAAGCTGAAACCCGGCCAGGTGACAGACATTCTGCCGCTGCTCGATGGCCAGACCAAGAAGCCGGTCGGATATGCCATCTACAAGCTGCTCTCGCGCGAGCCGGCGGGACAGCGCGACCTCAACGACCCGCGCGTGCAGCAGGCGATCCGGCAGCAACTGCGCGAAGGTCGCTCGCAACTGCTCAAGAGCGCCTACTTCGAGATGCTTCGCGACCAGGCTAAGGTAGAGAACTTTTTCGCGGAAGAGATCATCAAGAACGATGCGAAGTAGGTTATCAGTTGGTTGGCGGGCGGGTGAGTTTCCATAACACCTGCCGCAGGATCCCCATCCACACCGGAGCGTCCTCCGCGTCCACACCTATACGCCGCACCAGACGCCGCATCTGCGCGGGATCTTTGTCGGCCGGATGCCGCCGCGTATATTCCGTCTTCTCCAGCACTTCGGTCAGTAACGCGCTGATCCGTTCCATGCTGGCCGCGGAAGCCGGCTGTTCCACATCTCGATTTTGAGAGGTGTGTGTTTCAACCGTATCTCGCACCAACTCATACAAGCAGACGGCAACGGCCTGTCCCAGGTTCATCGAAGGATGACGGACGCTCTCGTACTGTTGCATCGGCACGGTCAGCAGCCAATTGCAGTGGCTCAACTCTTCGTTGCTGAGGCCGGTCTTCTCCGACCCGAACAGCAGTGCTACGCGCCCTGCGCCGTCGCCGCGCCGCAACTCCGCGTGCATTCGCATCGCAGCCTCGGGCAGCGCCAGCAGCTCGTGCTGGAGATCGCGCTCCCCTACGGCTGTCGTTCCCACTACCAGCGTGCAGTCGGCGACCGCCTCGGCGACAGTGGCGCAACTCACCGCATCCGCCATGACGGCCGAAGCATCCACTGCCGACTTTGCCGCCTGGAATGGTACGGGAAACGCATTCACCACGCGTAGCCTGCTGAAGCCGAAGTCGTGCATAGCCCGCGCGACCGCCCCAATGTTGCTGGGGTTGCGCGCCCGCACAAGCACCACGCACAACCGGCCAAGTTCGTCGGAGGTCAGCATCGCTCCATTCTAGTTGCTAGTTGCTAGTTGCTGGTTGCTAGTTGCTAGTTGCTAGTTGTTAGCTACTGGTGGTACGAAGAAGTCCGCCTCCAACAACTAGCAACTAACAACTAACAACTCACGCGAGCATCTTCAAACCGTGCTTCTGCACGATTGCGAGCAGCTTTAGAGCCATACCGCTGGGTTTCTTCGCGCCGGTCTCCCACTTCTCCACTGTCGACTCACTCGTGTTCAGATAGCGGGCGAACACCGGCTGACTTACGCGATGCCGCTCCCGAAGTTTCTTGATCTGACGAGGCTTGATGGCCGGGGGAGCAGCCAGACACGATTCGTCGAAATTCCGCATGGTGGCCTTGTCGATGGCGCCTACTTTGAACAGCACCGACGCCGAAGAGTGAATCGCCTCGGAGGCGTCGCTCTTAAACTTGCGCTTCATCGTCATGGGATGTGAGCCTTTCTCGCCGCTTTGGAGAACCAAGCCGTTTTGAAGACCCGCTCTACTTTCTCAGCAGGGTTCACCATGCAGACAAGTGTAGCACCCAGTGCAACCCACCCCCAAACAAAAAAATCGGCCGGCGAAAACCTCTCGCCGGCCGCACTTTGCTCTGAGAACCTGCAACTGACAACTACCTCGGCCGGTCTCCTCCGCGGTCCTGATGCTCCTCGCCGCGCGGCCGTCCTTCCGCGCGTGGCTGCACCGGCGCGTTGTGCTTGTCCTGGTAGATCGACCGGCTCACATTATTCTGCCGCTGGTTGACATGCTGGCGTTCCTGCGGAGTGAGCGTGCCGCCATTGGCCGCGCGATCCGTCCGCACCTGGTGGTTGATGCCGGCCTCGCGGCCTTCCACGTTGCGCGTTTCGCCCGCCGTCATCTGCCCGGAGCGCACGCCTTGCGCAATTCGCTGCTGCTGATCGTTCGCCCTCACGCCGACCCGGGACATCGCCACGTTCCGCGGATGGCCGCCGTTCGCGGACGCAAAGTTCGACCGGTCCGCATGGGACATCTGCACATGCTGCTGCTGCTCGACGGTCGCGCCAAAGTGACCCTCGTGCGACCACTGCTGCTCCTGACCCGAAGGCCGCGCCTGGATGCCGCCCTGGCCGCCATTGAAGGCCGTGCGTACGTTCACGTTGGTTACATGCACGTTGTCGACATACGTGTTGTGGATCACGGTGCGGTTCACGTTCACTACCGCCGTGTTGTAAGCGAAGTGGCCGGCTTCCCAGCGACCGCCCCAGAAGCCTGCGCCGCCGTATCCAAACCCGTAATTGATGCCGCCGTAGAAACCAACGTGCGGCCCCCATAGCCTTCGTGCCACATAAAGGCGCTGCCGCCCCATCCCCAGTAACCGGGCGTCCACAGCACGCCAACGCGCGGCGGCCGCACCCACACACCGGGAACCCAGTAGTAGCCTTCGGGACCATATGCCCAATAGCCGGGCGTCCACAGATAGCCGTCGCCCGGGCACACAGGCTGCGTATAGACGGGCAGCGCGGGAGGCGCAAAGCCAACCGAAATAAACACCGCTGCAAACGAAGCTGCAGGCGCCAGAACGAGCGCCGCCGCCAGAATCGCATTGCGCATCAATCGTCGAGAGAAATGCTTTGTCATGATATCGGTCCCCAGATCTCGCCGCGGCCTTGCGAATCGCGCCACGAGCGTTTTCAATTCGTTGTTGCGACCCCGCTCGCCATCCCGCCGCAGCGGTCATGCGAATGGTCTCCGGTTGAAACCCAGCTTCCGCGGTATAGTTTCCCAACAAAATTTGGGAATTAAAACTTACGTCCTTGCAGGAAGATCGGGAAATCACACTTTCGTTCGCTCCGGAGCGAGCAGACATCTGAAACCTGAGAACTGATAACTGACAAAGTTCTTTTTCCTCGACAACTGTATCGTTACGCGTTACACTCCTCTGGAAGTGATTCGCTCGTTCAAGCACGCGGGACTGGAAAAGTTCTTCAAAACTGGATCGAAGGCTGGCATTCAGCCCGACCACTCGAGGAAGTTACGACTTCAATTGGAAACTTTGAATCGCGCCAGCAAGCCCCTCGATATGAGTTTTCCAGGATGGAAGTTGCACTCCCTGCAAGCGGAACTCGTTGGCCACTGGGCTGTGAAGGTGAATGGAAACTGGAGGATGACCTTCCGCTTCGAAGGCGAGGACGCAATTCTAGTGGACTATCGCGACTACCATTGAAGGAGGCAACCATGCAGATGTATAACCCACCGCACCCTGGGATGATTATCAAAGACGGTCTGGAGAGTATTCCGATGAGCGTCACCGCGTTCGCCGCCCACATCGGCGTCTCGAGGGTGACGCTGTCCCGAGTGATCAATGGGCGCGCAGGCATCACCCCGGAGATGTCGATCAGGCTCAGCCAGGCCTTTGGCCAGCCCTCACCAGATCTCTGGTTCAAGATGCAGAACGACTATGATTTCTGGCAGGCCACGCAGGCCAAGCGCAAGAATATCCGGCCCATCAAAATCAAGATGGCGCAGGCAGCCTGATCCCACCCCGCAGCCGGCCTCCTACCCCGCCCTCAAGCGAACGCGTGCACCGCTGTCAGCGCCTTCGCGATCGCTTTGCCCGCGGTGGACGTGTCTGCCGTGCCACCCACGTCGCGCGTGCATAGAGACTTGTCTACCAGCGTTGCCTCGATCGCCTTCAGCACCACAGCCGCTGCTTCCACTTCGCCGAGGTGATCGAGCATCATCGCCGCTGACCAAATCTGCGCCACCGGATTCGCTATGCCTTTCCCCGCAATGTCCGGCGCGGAGCCATGCACCGGCTCGAAGAGCGACGGAAAGAGGCGCTCGGGATTGATGTTGCCGGAGGGCGCGATGCCGATTGTGCCCGCACACGCCGGCCCGAGGTCGGAGAGAATATCGCCGAAGAGGTTCGACGCCACCACCACATCGAAGCGGTCGGGATTGAGCACGAAATGTGCCGTCAGAATATCGATGTGATATTTGTCCCACGTCACCGCTGGATATTTCTTCGCCACGTCCAGCACACGCTCGTCCCAGAAGGGCATCGTGATCGAGATTCCGTTGGACTTGGTCGCGGAGGTCAGGTGTTTCTTCTCCCGCCTCGCGGCAAGATCGAATGCGAATTTCAAAATGCGGTCGACGCCCACGCGCGTCATCACCGTCTCCTGCACGACGACTTCGCGCTCGGTTCCCGGAAAAATTCTTCCGCCAATCGACGAGTACTCGCCCTCCGTGTTCTCGCGGACAACGAAGAAGTCGATGTCGCCGGGCTTGCGGCCGGCCAGCGGACACGGCACGCCCGGCATCAACCGCACTGGGCGCAGGTTGACGTACTGATCGAACTCGCGGCGAAACAGAATCAGCGATCCCCACAGCGAGATGTGGTCTGGCACAATCTCCGGCCATCCCACCGCGCCGAAGAAGATCGCATCGTGGCTGCCAATCTGCTGCTTCCAGTCGTCCGGAAGCATCTTGCCGTGCTTCATGTAGTAGTCGCAGGAGGCGAAGTCGAACTCGTCGAGCTCGAGGCGAAAGCCGAACTGCTTCGCCGCGGCTTCGAGCACGCGAACGCCTTCGGGCACAACTTCCTTGCCGATCCCGTCGCCGGATATCACGGCTATCCTGTAGGTGCGATTCTTCTCGTGGACATCGGGCATGTTCAGAGCGCCTCTCGTTTCCGAAGTTTTGCATCGCCGCCGTCTTGCGCGATCAGGCGCATGACGACGATGGTTACGGCGGACACTATCAGCGTACCGCCAACCAGGTAGAGTCCGCGACTGAAGTTCCCGCCGCCCGTCCCATTGCTCGCGCCGATCATATACGGCCCCGCGAAACCGCCCAGCGTGCCAAGCGAGTTGATCAGCCCAATGGAGGCGGCCGCCGCGGTCCCGCCAAAGAACTTCGTGGGCAGGCTCCACAGCGGAGGCTTGGCCGCGCTCACTCCAACCGCCGTCAGCGACAGTCCCGCGATGGCCACCACTGCCGACGATCCGGCCGCGCCCGCGGCCATGGCCATGCCCACTGCCGCAATCACGCATGCAACGGCCGCATGCCAGTAGCGCTCGCCGGTGCGGTCGGAGTTGCGCGACCATAGCACCATGCCGACGACGGCAATCAGGTTCGGAATCGCCACCAGAAATCCGACCTTGACCACCGAAAATCCCAGCCCCTTCACGATCAGCGGAGCCCAGAAGCCGATCGTGTACAGCCCCGCCGACGTGCCAAAGTAGGCCAGCGAGAGTGCCAGTACCTTCCAATCCGCCAGCGCGCGCCAGGCGCTGTGTCGGTGCGGATCGATGATGGCGGCCTGCTCCTCCTCGATCGCGCGCGAGAGCCAGCCACGCTCCTCCGCCGTCAGCCACTTCGCGTCGGCAGGCCGATCCGTCAGAAATCGAAATGTAACCAGTCCTAGCACAAATGCAGGCAGCCCTTCGACCAAGAACAGCCACTGCCAGCCGTGCAATCCCAGCAGGCCATCCATCTGCATCAGCGCGCCGGAGACGGGCGATCCGATCAGTCCAGCCATCGGCGCCGCAGCCATAAACATCGCCGTCACGGCCGAGCGATGGTGCGATGGAAACCAGTAGCTGAGGTACAGAATGATGCCGGGAAAAAATCCAGCTTCCGCCAACCCCAGCAGAAAGCGAAGCAAGTAGAAGCTGAGCGGCCCGCGCGTAAACGCCATGGCCACCGAGACCAGTCCCCACGTAATCATCACCCGGCCAATCCAGAACCGCGCGCCGACCTTGTGCAGGATCACCGTCGACGGCACTTCAAACAGGAAGTAGCCGACGAAGAAAATTCCCGATCCCAGCCCGAACATCTGCGACGTCAGTCCGATGTCGCGGTTCATGGTCAGCGCGGCGAACCCGACGTTGATGCGATCCAGAAACGCCACGAAGTACAGCAGCATGAGGAAGGGAATCAGCCGCCACGTGATCTTGCGAATCGCACGCGCTTCAAGCACCCCGGAAGCAGGCGCAGCAATTTCGCTCATTCTCCCCTCGGCGCCCGGCCCCAACTCCGGCCTCCTGATTGTATCTGCGGACAAAGACCTTTCGTGCGGCAAGCGTTACCACCACCGATCAGACGGCGACCTCGCTTCCTCCAAGTCCAAGCCGCCGTGCTGGCGCAGCAATTCTGCCACATCCTCGTGGTCCTTGGCAGTCGCCCAATGCAAAGGTGTCGAACCGCGGTTCGACCTGGCATTCACGTTGGCACCGTGCGCCAATAGCAACACGGCCACCTCCCTATTGCCGTTCGACGCTGCACAGGTGAGAGGAGTAAAGCCGCTGCTGTCTCTCGCCTCGATGTGTGCTTTGTTGGAGAGCAGCAAATCGGCTACATCCGTGGAGCCTGCACATGCTGCCCAATACAAAGGTGTTCCGCCATTTCGACTCATGGCGTCCAGCTTGGCTCCGTGGGCAAGCAGCAACTCGGCCACGTCCCGGCGACCGTTGTACGCCGCCGTATGCAGCGGGGTGTAGCCGCTGTCGTCCCGGGCATCCGGCCTGGCGCCGTCCGCCAGCAACAGGTCAACTACATCCTTGTGTCCACCGTTCGCCGCCCAGTGCAAGGTAGTCTCGCCGGTCTTGTCGTCACTGGAGATTAGGCCAGGATTCTCCTTCAGCAAGACTTGAACCCTCGCCAAGTCGCCCTTCCACGCCGCATACCGAATTTCGCGGCCGCCAACCTCATTCCTGTGGCATGAGCAGAGAAGGCCCATCAAACCCAAGGCAAGCACCGCAACCGTGGCACAGCGAAGCATCGAAGAGCGACGGTGATGGTCACTAAAACTGCGCATATTTTCGGCTTCTCAGAATTACCACAACTCCGCGAATAATCATCGGCAACTGCGGTGGATGGGTAGCGCGAGACGCCCTAGTGCACCAGCGTGCTCGCCTGCGATGCATCGGCTGGCCGATCCTTGTACCGCCGGCGCAGCCATTGTTCGTACTCGGCCTGCATAGTCATCCCCGCCCGGGTCATTCCCGCGCCTCGCTGCGCGAGATACTCTCGCCAGGCTGCCTGATCTTCCGGAGTGGTGCGGATTCTCGCTGGCGGAGCTGGAACTGCTTCCGGTACTGGCTCCGGAGCCTCGACAGGCCTTTCTTCTTGCGGCTGCCGCTTCCGAGTGCCGGCGGCTGCATGCAGCCATCCGCGCTCGAACAGAGCAAGAGCCGCAATGCTGTACCGGAAGAGCCCGAACATCGGGGTCGTATGCCGCGCCATCAGCACTGGCCCAAGCACAACCGTCATGCATGCCACGTGCGTCAGTGCGGTCATCACAACCGGCAGCGAACCCACCGGTTTCTGCGAGCTGCCAAACACCAGCCATGCCAGGAACAGATGGTATGAGAGCAGGATTGAGACATAGATCGCCAGCGTGTGGTCCGGCACCATCGTCCCCGCAATGAATCCCACTACGCCAGAGACCACAAATGCGACAAGATCTCCGCCTTCCATATTCAAGAAGCTCATCATGCCCATAGTTGTAGCGTTCTCCGTTCCTGGGGCTATTTCGGTCCTACCAATTCGTTTCTTGGGGTGTCAGCCTTTGTATCACGCAAAACGGTTTTCACGGCATAAAAAGTAAGGTGCTCAGAGCTGGTCTTTGGTGAGGTCGGCGGTGGGGGCGTCGCCGCAGTTGAGGCACTCGATCTGTGCCCGGGCATGGGCGGTAAAGGTGACGATAAAGGAGAGCAGGCTGGCGTCGGGGCGGCGAATCTGGAATGCGAGTGTGTTGTTGTCGTCGAGCTCCGGGTGGAGCAGGGTGTGGGGTTCGATGGATGCGACGCGCCGGGTGTTGCCGTCGACGGTGTAGAAGACGATGGTGCCGCCAAGCTCGCCAGTGTCGTCGGCCAGGGTGAGGGTGACGCTGGGGACGCCGTCGAGAGTAGCGCGCCAGATGCCGAAGGGGATGACCTTGTACTCGGCTGGCTTGGCGTGCCCGTCTGAGGGCTTGTGCCTGGTTTGGGCGGCGAGCGGGCCAGCGAGGATGAGGAAACAGGTAAGGACGGCGGCGATTCGGCGCATCGGTTCCCTCCTGAGGGATGGGGCGACTCCAAGGATAGAAGGAGGTGGGGGAGGGTTCTATGGCGCGATAGTGGGACGAGGACCCGAGCGCGGGTGAGGGGAAGTCAACGGCGCAGGAAGCAGATTCGATCTGTCCAGTTCCAATTGCGTGCCTCTTTAGCCAGCGCGGCGAGCGCCCGGACCAGTCCGCCGATGTCGGCCGGCGAGATGGTCTTCTCGTCTACGAAGATCACACCGGCGTGGCGGCGGCCTTCCTCCACCCATCTCTTGAGCAGCGGCGGGATTGTCCTGCGGTCGTACGTAACCAGCGTCAATCCCTGATTGGCGGCTTCTTTCAGGCATGCTTCGTCGTCAAGGCCGAGGAACTCTCCGCTCTCCCAGTCCGGCATGGCGCGAACGGTCAGCAACCGATTGCGGCTGCGCAGGCCAACTGCAACCTTCGGCGAGATATGTTCGTCGAGCAGCAGCTTGAGCATCAGCGTTTGCCGGATGCGAACTCAGCGGCCTGGGGCAACATGCGCTTCAACACGATGAAGTCCATGGTTTCATTCTCGGCCAGGGCCTCGTCTATTTCGTCCGGGTAGGCCTCTGCGTAATGGATGGCAGCCTGAACCTTGGCCTGCGGCCAGCGGAGGTGTCCGGCAACCGCCGCAACATCTCCCTTATAGCTGCGGACGAGAAGCATGACCTCCCAGACCGCGAGCGTGCTGCCCTGGAGATAGGCCTGCCGGCCCGCGGGTGAGTCGCGAAAGTCGATGAAGGCGAATTCCGAGCGCCGCAGACCCTCTTCGACAAGGCGCGCGCTGGCGTCGCTGGCGGTCCAGCCGTGTCGGCTGGCCATGCGCTTCAGACGCTTGCCGCTCTCTGCCGGCAAGCGCATGCTGATGACCGTAGATTGGGCTGTGTTCATAACTTTTGTTACTCTTGTAAGCATTGTAGCACCCCGATGTCACCCGAAAATGAAGTACTGGGGCTCCAGCCTTACAAGCTGCGGGAATGCGGATGATGCCTGCGGGGGCTACTTGCGGATGAATTCGTTCAAGTCGAAGGGTTTGGTGGAATCGCTTT
The DNA here is from genome assembly GCA_036390355.1 of Acidobacteriaceae bacterium. GTDB lineage: Bacteria > Acidobacteriota > Terriglobia > Terriglobales > Acidobacteriaceae > Edaphobacter. Next base: position 7,731 of record DASWCA010000176.1, on the reverse strand, counting down.
GGCTCGCGGTGGGTTCCCCGGCTGCGGGTTGAGTTGGTGGAGCAGGCGGGAGGGGGATGGGAATGTCGGCCCAGTCCAGTTTCTTTTCGACGGGGACGAAGAACTCGGAACGCCATACCGCAGCGGCTAGTCCGAGCGCGCCGATGACCACGGCGAAGGGCGCGAGGGCTGAGAGTCCCGAGGGAGTCTGGGAACCGTGTTGTCCGAAGAGCAGATCACCGAGGCCGGCTGCGAACAGCGTGAGGCAGATGACGCCAAAGACGAGCCGTTTTGTTGCGGGCGATCCGGAGGCTTTCGTCATGATGAGATGAGCTTATCGCGGCGGGTGGGCGAAGCAAAGAAAATCCGCTACACCGGAGGTGGGATATGGGGTACACCCATGACGTATGATGCTGGCGGGAGTGGCGCGCTCCAAGCCGGCGATTGGCGGGCCTTCGGGTCCGGTGATGGCCTCTCCGGGGTTACCCCGGGGTATCGTGAATAACTGGAGATTCGTCGCGTGTCCGCCCCTGCGCGCTGCGCAGACCTGGGCACGCAGAGTGAGACTCGTTGGAGCACGCCACTGCCGCCTCGAATAGCTAACTCGCCGTTGGTCCGGATGCTTGCCCGAGCGATGTTGGCAGGCGAGCCGAGCGTAGACGGGATCAAGGACCGGTGCGCACGAACGCTGGGGCGAAAGTGGCGGTGGCTGGGGCCGCTGGCGCGACGGTATCGGAAGGAATTTGCCGGGCAAACGCGGCCGCGGCTACGGAATGTGGTCGCGTTCCTGGCGCGCGATCAGGGGTTTGCGCAGGCGCGGCGGATCCATGGGGACAAGCTGCGCGTGGTGGATTGGCTCGGCGAGCCGCAGCAGATGCAGCCGGTGGCGGCGGCGAAAGGCTGGGGCGTGCCGGAGATTGGGACGCCGGGTGCGCTGGCGGAGTGGCTTGGCGTGGAGGCAAGCGAACTGGAGTGGTTCGCCGATCTGAAAGGGCTGACGGGCCGGACGCACGTAGGCGAGCGGCTGGGGCATTATCACTATCGCGTGCTGGCGAAGGCGGGCGGCAGCGTGCGGTTGATTGAGGCTCCGAAGGGGCGGCTGAAGCAGATGCAGCGGCGGATTCTGGCGGGGATTCTGGAGCGGGTGCCGCTGCACGAAGCAGTACACGGGTTTGTGAAGGGACGGTCGATACAGACGTTTGCCGCGCCGCATGTAGGGCGGCACGTGGTGCTGCGGATGGACCTGCGGGACTTCTTCCCTTCCTTTCGCGCGGCACGGGTCGCCGCGTTCTTTCGGACTATGGGATATCCGGAGCGGGTGGCAGAGCGGCTGGCGGGGATTTGCACGAACGCGGTACCGAGGAACGTGTGGGCAGAGTGCGATGTGGACTGGGAGACGCGGCAGATGTACCGGCGGGCGCATCTGCCGCAGGGCGCACCGACTTCGCCCGCGCTGGCGAACGCGATGGCCTATCGGCTGGACTGCCGCTTGAGCGGACTGGCGCATGCGGCAGGGGCGTCGTATACGCGGTATGCGGACGATCTCGCGTTTTCGGGAGACGCGGAGTTTGCGCGCGGGGTCGCGCGGTTCGTGGTGCACGCGATGGCGGTGGCGATGGAGGAAGGCTTCACCGTGCATGCGCGCAAGACCCGCGTAGAGCGGCAAGGAGTGCGGCAGCAGTTGGCAGGGCTGGTGGTGAACGGGCGCATCAATGTTGCGCGGGACGAGTTCGACCGGCTCAAGGCGGTGCTGACGAACTGTGTGCGGTTGGGACCGGAGAGTCAAAACCGCGACGGGCATGCGGCATTTCGGGAGCATCTACGCGGGCGGGTGGGCTTTGTGGAGTCGGTGAATCCGGCGCGCGGGGGGAAGCTGCGGAGTATCTTCGAGACGATTGTGTGGGACTAAGGAAGCAGACTATGTCTGCCGGGCGAGATCGTCTTCTCGTCTACGAAGATGACGCCGGCTATGGAAGAACGAGCACATTCCCAGCGAACTGCTGACCTGCGAGGAAGCGGATGCCTTGGTCGAACGTCACGAGCACGGCGTTTTCCTTTACGGCGAGTCCCAGCAAACAGGCATCCGTTATCTGATTGTGGCCGAACAATCGCGCCACAAAGGGCTTCACCAGATCAGTCCACTTCTCGGCGATGGGCCAGAAACGGTAACCCGGGAACCTGGTCATCTCCTCATAGACCGCTATGACCTCCTGAATGGTGCGGCGGCCTGCCGAACATCTGGTTGCAACCCGGACAAACCCTGTCTCGGTCAGGGGACACACTCCCCAGTCGCGCTTCGCGGCACTGAACCAGCGCATGGCCGGCGAGTGGTGTTCGTGCTCTTCGTCTGCCAGCGCGACCAGCACGTTCACGTCCAGCAGAAAGCGGGCCTTACTCAGGATCGTCCTCCTGGGCATCCTTCACCATCTGGGCGGTAAGAACCGTACCGCGCCGGGAGAACATGGGGAAGCCGTTACGCGAGCGCCGCACGGGAGCGGTCTGCGACGAGCGCGAATGTCCCCGCCGGACCAACTCGCCGATAGCAGCTCCCAGCGTCACGCCCTTGGCGGCGGCATACTGCGACGTGAGTTGATACACCTCGTCATCAAGCGTGACACTGGTTCTCATGTCTATATTATGCATCAAAGTTCGGATTGATGCAAAATACGGCGATGATGCATCCAAGCAACGCGCCTGAGGAATCACGTGTTGCTCCTTGGGGAGAATGGCAGGTCTGGAACGAGGTTCAGCACGCTTTGTTAAGCGAGAAACCCCATGGTCGACTATGTCGAACATGGGGCACAATTTTGCCGCGGTTTACTTGCTCTTGGCGGTGGCGAAGCGCTTGTTGACTTCGTCCCAGTTGACGACGTTCCACCAGGCGGCGAGGTAGTCGGGGCGCTTGTTCTGGTATTTGAGGTAGTAGGCGTGCTCCCAGACGTCGTTGCCGAGGATGGGGTAGAGCCCTTGCGACAGCGGATTGTCCTGGTTGGCGGTGGTGACGATGCCGAGCTTGCCGTCTTTGAAGACGAGCCAGCCCCAGCCTGATCCGAACTGCTTGGCGGTGGTCTCGTTGAACTGCTTTTTGAAGCTCTCGAAGTCGCCGAAGTCGGCCTTGATCTGCGCGGCGATGGCTCCGGAGGGTTCGCCGCCGCCCTTGGGCTTCATGATCTGCCAGAACATGGTGTGGTTGACATGGCCGCCGCCGTTGTTCTGGACGACTTTGCGGATGTCCTCGGGGATGGCGCCAAGATTCTTGATGAGGTCTTCGGGCGAGCTGGAGCCGAGGTCGGGGTGCTTCTCGATGGCGCCGTTGAGATTGGTGACATAGGCCTGGTGATGCTTGTCGTGGTGGAGCTTCATGGTCGCCTCGTCGATGGTGGGTTCGAGGGCAGCATAGTCGTAGGAAAGAGGTGGAACTTCGTAGGCCATAAAAGGTTTCTCCTGTTGGGTATGAGATGCGGGCCGGAGCGATCGAGGATCAGAAAACGCGACAAGGCCGATGATAGCGCAACGAGAACAGCGAGTCAGCGGACAGGCGTCAACCCCACCCATGAACAGTGAGTTTGCACATGAATGGGCACCGGCGAGAGAGAGTCAGGAGACCGCGATCGACTCAGTGGATCATTTGGATCGGGTAGTTTCCCAGACGATCGCATGTTTGGCCCATGGTGCAGAGCCAAATATTGCCGTTCCGCATGTCGATAAAGCGTCTCCCATATTGGGAGTCCTCAGCAGGGTGGAGGTATCCGTATTGGCCACTTGCTTGCGCCTGTACCTGGGACGGCTGCCAGAATACGTGGGTGAGCAGCGCTACCGCCAGGAGCGAAGCGATGTATAAGAACATTCTTACGGCTCGATGCTGCATGAGATTTCTCCTTCGATCGGCAATTGCCATTGTCTGGGGCCCCAGGGGAGATGGGGCGATGATAGCGCAGGAGTTGACGCAGGCGGTTAACTCGTTCGGAAGAGGTAGACTTTCACGGATGCCATTACATCCGAACGGCGCGAACCGTGTTCGCAGGAATTTGCAACAAATCCGAGATAACAAGGCCCCACAGCGATGCATTATCGGCCATCTGACAACGGTGCAATTGGAAGCGATCAACGAGGATCGAGTTCAGAGCGGGCTGCCGCCGATCGTCGCAGAAATTATCTTCATCGGGAAGCATATCTATCGGAGCCGATGCATCCGGGACGGCTATTCCATTGAAGAGGTCATTGTTCAGATCAAGAATGCGCTCGATCCAGATGCCCTGTTCAAACCGACGCATAGCTGGACTGTCTTAAGAAATCCCAAGGCCAGGACTATCGAAGATGGACGTGCGATCCACGATGAGGCTGTCTTTGAATGCACCAGCCGGGCTCCCAATCCTGAGCTTTTCTCAGTGGTTCCCAGAGGCGACGGGAAGAATCCGTAGGACCAAAAGGAAAAGACCCCCTGAGCGGAGGTCTTTTCGAGAAGGCTTGAGATGCTCTGCCCGGGTAACGTGTAATCCGGCGCCTCGGCATCTCGCGACATCCAAACTGCGGAAGTCACGTTTAAACACTAAAGAAAATCCTCCGGCTTGTCAAGGTTTATCTCGCCCCGATCAGGTATATCAGCCCTGTTTTGTGCAGGTTGCGGTAGCGGTAGCATGCGCGGCGCGGTTTTGCGGTTTAATGTAGGGCTATGGGCGATGGGTCGGGATATCAGTGGCTGGATGACGATGGGCCGGCGTTTGGCGCGCCGGGCCTGGAACCGCGGTGGACTTCGAGCAAGAAGGACGCGGTTTCGACGGCGTACGCAGCTTCGAGCCGGGTGTGGTTCACGGTGTCGCATGGGACGCTGAACGAGATCTATTACCCCACGATCGACCGTCCGCAGACGCGCGATATGGAGTTGCTGTTTACCGACGGGGAGACGTTTTTCCATGAGGAGAAGCGCGACTTCACGTACGACTTTCACTATGTGGACTCAGATGCTCCGGCGGTGCGCGTGGTGGGCAGCGATCCGCAGGGGCGGTATACCGTGACCAAGGAGTTCATCGCCGATCCGCACCACTCCGTCGTGCTGATGAATGTGAAGATCACCGGGGATGAGGCTGTGCTTTGCAGGTTGAAGTGCTATCCGCTGCTGGCTCCGCATTTGAATGGCGGCGGCGCGGGAAATTCGGCACGGTCGGTAATGGTGGCGGGGCGCAGGGCATTGCTGGCCTGGTGTGGTCCGGTGTCGCTGGCGATGGGTGCGGACTGCGGGTTTACCCGGTCGTCGTGCGGATATGTGGGCGCCAGCGACGGCTACCAGGACATGATGTCGGACATGAAGATGACGTGGTGTTTCGGGCAGGCGCTGAACGGGAACGTTGCGGTGATGGGAGAGATCGAGATTGCGCGGATCCGCGAGTTCACGATTGCGATCGGGCTGGGCGATGGGCATCATGCGGCGCTGTCGGAGATGACGCAGGCGCTGGTTACGCCGTACGAAGTACACTGCGAGCGCTTTGTGGAGCAGTGGCTAAGGGCGGAGACGCCGCCCAGTCTTGCCACGGCGTCCTCCGATGGAGGCAGGCTCTCGCGGGTGAGCCACAACGTGATCCTGACGCACGAGGACAAGACGTACTCCGGGGCATTCATTGCGTCCGCGTCGATTCCGTGGGGAATGGCGAAGGGCGACGACGACCTGGGCGGATATCACCTGGTGTGGACGCGCGACATGGTGCAATCGGCGACGGCGCTGCTTGCGTGCGGACGGTGCGAGACGGCCATGCGGGCTCTGGTCTACCTGGCGTGCACGCAGCATCCGGACGGAAGTTTTGCGCAGAATTTCTGGATCGATGGGACGCCGTACTGGACGGGGATTCAGTTGGACGAGGTAGCGTTTCCGATCATGCTGGCCTGGCGGTTGTGGAAGCACGGCGATCTGGAGAAGTTCGACGTGTTTCCGTTTGTCGAGAAGGCCGCGGGATTCCTGGTGAGGTATGCGCCGATCACGCAGCAGGAGCGTTGGGAGGAGAATGCGGGCTACTCGCCATCGACCCTGGCCGCGGTGATTTCGGCGCTGATATGCGCGGCGGATTTGGCACGGGCGCACATGTCTCCGGAGCTGGGCCGCTTTCTCGAGGAGTATGCCGATTGGATCGAGGCGCATCTGGACGAGTGGACGACGACCGATGAGGGCGTTCTGCTGCCGGGTGTAAACCGGCACTATATGCGAATCCGGCCGCCGGCCGAGGGCGAGTCGTTCCACAATCCGACGATTCCTCCGGGGCATGTGCAGATGGCGAACCGCGGGCCGGGCGAGAAATCGGTGTTCGAGGCGCGGGAGATTATCGACGCGGGATTCCTGGAGTTGGTGCGGTACGGGATTCGGCGGGCCGACGATCCGCTGATTGTCGACTCGCTGAAGGTGGTCGATCATGTGCTGAAGATCGAGACGCCCTACGGCTCCTGCTGGCGGCGGTATAACCACGATGGATACGGGCAGCGGAAGGATGCAGGTCCGTACATGGGTTGGGGACAGGGGCGCGCGTGGCCTCTGCTGGGCGGCGAGCGCGGACACTACGAGCTGGCGGCAGGGCGGGATGTGGCGCCGTTTATTCGCGCGATGGAGCAGTTCAGCTCGATTGGCGCGATGCTTCCGGAGCAGGTGTGGGACTACGAAGACGTGCCCTCGGAGGGGATGTACAAGGGGCAGTCGGCGGGGTCGGCGCAGCCGCTGGTGTGGGCTCACTCGGAATACATCAAGCTGCTGCGGTCGAAGCTGGATGGGAAGGTGTTCGACTGCATTTCGGTGGTGCGGGAGCGGTACGGCGTCGAGCCGGGAACGCGGAAGTTCAAGAGCAACGTGGAGATTTTTCAGGCGACACGGCCGGTGCGCGAGATCGTTGCGGGAATGACGCTGCGGTTCGTAAATGCGGAGCGGTTCCAGGTGCTGTATTCGACGGACGACTGGAAGACGAATGTGCGGCTCGAGTCGCACCCGGTGGGGTATGCGGGATTCTTCGCGGATATTGCGACGGCGGCGGGGCAGGCCGGGAAGATTGCGTTCACGGCGTATTGGCCGGGTGAGGATCGGTGGTTGGGGAGGAACTTTGAGGTGGGGATTACTCCGATGAACTGATCCGATTGGTGGCACGCTTCTTACTTGACGTGCGAGCCTGATATGAGCAAAACTGGGTATGAATAAGAAAGCCCGGGAGGTTGTGCGCCTCCCGGGGTAGTGGGCACTACTTATTCAGTAGCACCCGGACTAGAATTGCCACGGCCAGTAGAAATCGCCAATCCAGCGCGATATTTACGGCCACAGAGAGCCAGTTACCTGGCTCCTTTTTGGCCATCAGCCCCACCTCCTTACACCGGTCGATCCGTAGGACGCCTTAACGGCCTACGGATCTCACCGATCTTTCGCCGTTGCACTGTGTAAGGTTGTGACTGCCGATCATTCTATCTCAGGCCCAGCGCGATCCCCCGGACCGAAAAGTTGAAACGGCCTTGTGACGGAGTGAACTGCCTATAATGGCGAGGTCATGCAACAGGAGAAAGCCTTGCCGCGGCGGCCCTGGCGGAATGTTCCGAACGCCATATCGATTGCGCGGCTGTGCGCGACATCGGTGTTGCTGGCGTCGGTGGTGCTCCATCGCGTCGACATCTTCAAGTGGCTGCTGCTCGGCTGCCTGCTCAGCGACATTCTGGATGGGCTGATTGCGCGCACCTTTCATCTGACTTCAAAACTCGGAGCGTCGCTCGATTCCATCGCCGACCTTCTCACGC